>JBIIOB010000040.1:0-9829 GCA_044337125.1 Bacteroidia bacterium | reverse complement strand
ACAGTTTAGGAACAATTAAGTTAACCGGTCCTGGTTTGGCTGGTATAGCAACACGTGCTCCTGGCGATGAATGGTTAAAAAAATGGATCAAAAACAATGATGCATTGCGTAAAAGCGGAGATGCTTATGCATTGAAAGTTTATAACGATAACAATCAAGTGCCAATGTCGGCATTTGAATTTTTATCAGACGAAGAGTTAACAGCTTTAGTTGAATATATTAAAGCTCCTCCTGTAGAAACTCCAATAGGTACTTCTGGAGCAACAGGAGATGTTGCTGCTGTTCCTACTGAGCAAGGAATGAATCCATTGGCATTATTAATTGGTGTTATTGTTTTCTTAATTATTATAGTAGCTGTTTTACGTGGCGTTCGTTTTTCGTTAAAAAACTTACAAAACGAAAAACAAGGTTTACCAGCTGAAGAAGCGGTTGGTCCATGGACAGAATTAAAATCATGGATGTCTGTTAACAAAACAAAAACTGGATTAATCATATTATTTATATTAGGTGGTTTATCATCAGCAGGATGGTATGCATTAAAAGGAATCGGTGTTTATGAAGGATACCATCCTACACAACCAATTGCATTTAACCATAAATTACATGCTGGCGACAATGCTATTGATTGTCAATACTGCCATTCAACAGTTGAAAAATCTAAAACAGCAAGTATTCCTTCTGTAAATGTTTGTATGAACTGTCACAAAGGAATCTCTAAAGGTCCAACTACTGGAACTGAAGAAATTGCTAAAATTTACGAAGCAGCTGGTTGGGATCCAGATAAAGGAGCATACACAAAACCAGAGCGTCCAATACAATGGGTAAAAGTTCACAACTTACCTGACTTTGTTTTCTTCTCACATCAACAACACGTAAAAGTAGGTAAACAAGATTGTGCAAACTGTCATGGTGATTTAAAAACAATGACAACTGCTCAACAAGTAAAACCTTTAACAATGGCTTGGTGTATTGAATGCCACAACAAAACAGAAGTACCGGGCATGAAAGACAATCCTTATTATGAAAGCTTACACAAGAAATTGGCTGAGAAATACAAAGATCAACCAATCACCGTTGCAAAAATGGGCGGTATCGAGTGTGCTAAATGTCACTATTAATTAGTAGTACGAAAGAATTAGAATAAACGGTAAAAGACCAAAATACAATATGGCAACAAAAAAATACTGGAAAGGACTAGAAGAATTAAACAACAGTCCTGAGTTTGTTCAAAAAGCGCAAAGCGAGTTTGCAGAGCAAATACCTGTAGAAAAGTTTTTAGGTAACGAAAACCAAGAAACAAGCGGAACAAATCGTAGAGATTTCTTGAAATTTTTAGGATTTAGCGTTACAGCTGCTTCTTTGGCTGCTTGTGAAACTCCTGTAAACAAAGCAATTCCTTATGTTGTAAAACCAGAAGAGATTACTCCTGGTGTTGCAAACTGGTATGCATCTACGTATTATGATGGTAGCGATTATGCTTCAATCATTGTAAAAACACGCGAAGGTCGTCCTATCAAAGTTGAAGGAAATGATTTCTCAAAAGTGTCCATGGGTGGAACAAATGCACGTGTTCAAGCATCTGTTCTTTCATTATATGATTCATCTCGTTTAACTGGTCCAACTGCAAATGGTGCAGCGGCTACTTGGGAAAACGTTGATAAAGAAATTGGTGGTAAATTAGCAGCTGTAGCTGCTAAAGGTGGTGCTATCCGCATCTTGTCTTCTTCAATTATCAGTACTTCAACAAAAGCTGTAATTGCTGAATTTACTGCAAAATATCCAACTACTAAGCATGTTATGTACGATGCAGTTTCTTATTCAGGAATTGCAAAAGCACATGCTGGTACATTTGGTCAGGAAGTTATTCCTTCTTACAACTTTGCAAAAGCAAACGTAATTGTAAGTATTGCAGCTGATTTCTTAGCAAACTGGATTTCTCCAATTGAATTTTCAAAACAATATGCAAAGACTCGTAAAGTAAGTAAAGATCATGCTGAAATGTCGAAACACATTCAGTTTGAATCCAACTTATCATTAACAGGAGCAAACGCAGATGAGCGTATTCCAGTTAAAGTTTCGGAGCAAGGAAAAGTTGCTGTTAACTTATACAATGCAGTTGCAAAAATCGTTGGTGGTTCAGCATTGCCTTCTTCAGCATTAGCTTGCGATGCAGCAATTGCAAAAGCAGCAAAAGAATTAGCTGAAAACAAAGGAAAATCTTTAGTTGTTAGCGGTTCAAATGATGTAAATGTTCAAGCAGTAGTAAATGGTATCAACCAAATGCTTGACAACTACGGAAAAACAATTGATCTTGAAAACCCAACATACACACACCAAGGTGACGATGCAGCATTTGCTGATTTAGTTGCTGAAATGGCTGCTGGTAAAGTTGGAGCAATCATTACTTATAACACAAACCCTGTTTATACAGCTCCTGCTTCTGCTAAGTTTGCAGATGCTTATAACAAGGTAGGTTTACGTATTTCATTTGCTGACAGAGCAGATGAAACAGCTTCTTTAGCACAATACATTTGTCCAGATTCACATTACTTAGAATCATGGAACGATTTTAATCCTAAAAAAGCACACTATAGCTTAGCACAACCAACAATTACTCCTTTGTTTGCACAACCTCGTCACGAAGGTACTCGTCAGGCACAAGATACCTTGTTGAAATGGGCTGGTAATACAACAGACTATTTAACTTACATCCAAAAAACATGGATGGAGAAAGTATATCCAATGCAAGGTAAATACATGATGTTTACTGAGTTTTGGAATCATTCATTACACAATGGTGCAATTGAAGTTGGAAAAGGTGAAGGCGAAGTATTAGCAACTCCTGTTGCTGATAGCACTGCAGTTATTGCTCCTGTAGTAGTAAAACCTGTAGTAGCAGAAAAACCAACAGAAGTAACTCCAGAAGTTGTTAACGTTGTAGCAAAAATTAGCTTAAACGATGCTGCTCAAAAAATCAACGCTGTTAAAGCGGGTGCAATGGAGTTAGCATTGTACGAAAAAGTTGGTTTGGGTAATGGAAATCAAGCAAACAATCCTTGGTTACAAGAGTTACCAGATCCTATTTCAAAAATTACTTGGGACAATTACGTTACTATGGCTCCAGCACAAATGGCAAAAGAAGGCTATTTGATGATGGAACGTCAAGACAGAGAAGCAAGTGTTGTTACTGTTACTGTTAATGGAACTACAATTAAGTTACCAGTTGTTCCTCAACCAGGTCAGGCAGAAGGAACTGTAGGTATTGCATTAGGATACGGCCGTGAAAAAGCAGGTTCATTAAGCGAAAAAACAGGTGTGATTGGTCAAAATGCCTTCCCATTTGTTCAAGTAGTAAATGGAACAATGATGTACGGTGCTTTAGAAGTATCGGTTGCGAATGCAAACGAAACAACTGAAATTGCTGGAACTCAAATTCACCACACATTAATGGGTCGTGAAATTGTTAAAGAAACAAACTTAGAAAACTATAAGAAAAATCCTAAATCAGGAAATCATGATGAGATGCTTGTAACACATTCTGGTGTTAAAAAAGCAGCTACAGTTGATTTGTGGGATTCATTTGATCGTCCTGGTCACTCTTGGGGTATGACAATTGACTTGAACTCTTGTATCGGTTGCGGAAGTTGTGTAGTAAGCTGTACTGCTGAAAACAACGTTGCTGTGGTTGGTAAAGATCAAGTAATGAGAACTCGTGAGATGCACTGGTTACGTATCGATAGATACTATAGCAGTGATATGAATAAAGAAGTAGCGAAAGAAGAAGGAGTTGGAGCAATTGATATGTATTTAGAAATGGAAAATCCTGCGGCTGCAAATCCGAAAGTGGTATTCCAACCTATCATGTGTCAACACTGTAACCATGCTCCATGTGAAAATGTTTGTCCAGTATTAGCAACAAACCATAGTTCAGATGGATTAAACCAAATGACATATAACCGTTGTGTTGGTACTCGTTACTGTGCTAACAACTGTCCATTTAAAGTTAGACGTTTCAACTGGTATAACTACAATGGAAACTCTGACTTTGCGTTCAATCCAACTCAAGACGATTTAGGACGTATGGTATTAAATCCAGATGTTGTTGTTCGTTCTCGTGGTGTAATGGAAAAATGTTCAATGTGTGTTCAACGTATCCAAGAAGGAAAATTAGAAGCTAAAAAATCTGAAGCTCCTTTAAAAGATGGTGCAATTAAAACAGCATGTCAACAATCTTGTCCTACAAATGCAATCTACTTCGGTGATTTAAATGATGAGAATAGCGAAATTGCTAAACTTAGAAAAGAAGAAGCTGAAGGACGTAACTACTTTATCCTTGAAGAAATTGGAATTAAACCTACAGTATCTTACTTAACTAAAGTTAGAAATTGCGAGGAAACAATTGAAGATGGAAGAAAGTCAGCAGGACATTCAGAAGAAGCAAAATCAGAAAAAGAACACGCATAATTAACGAATAAAAAGAATTTATAATTTATAATTAGATTATTAATATGCAGCACGAATCAGAAATTAGAGAGCCGTTAATCCTTGGTAAAAAATCATATCATGAGATTACTGAAGATATCGTACGACCAATAGAAGGAAAAGCTTCTAAGTATTGGTATATGCTATTGACCATTTCCATTATTTGTTTTTTATGGGGAATTGGCTGTTTAGCTTATACTATCGGAACAGGTATTGGAGTTTGGGGTTCAAACAACGGTGTTGATTGGGCATTTGATATTACAAACTTCGTATGGTGGATCGGTATCGGTCATGCTGGAACGTTAATCTCTGCAGTATTGTTATTGTTCCGTCAAAAATGGAGAATGGCAATTAACCGTGCTGCTGAAGCAATGACCATCTTTGCCGTTATGTGTGCTGCAATCTTCGTATTGTTACATACAGGTCGTCCTTGGTTAGATTATTGGTTGTTCCCATTACCAAATCAATTTGGTTCATTATGGGTTAACTTTAACTCTCCATTGATGTGGGACGTTTTCGCGGTATCAACTTATTTCTCTGTATCATTAGTATTCTGGTATACAGGTTTGGTTCCTGACTTTGCAATGATTCGTGATAGATCAGTTAAGCCATTGGCTAAAAAGATTTACAGCATTATGAGTTTTGGTTGGGGTGGAAGTGCTCGTCACTGGAGTCGTTTCGAAGAAGTTTCATTAGTACTTGCTGGTTTGTCAACACCACTTGTATTCTCGGTTCACTCGATTGTATCAACCGATTTCGCTACATCAGTAGTACCAGGTTGGCATACAACTATTTTCCCTCCATATTTCGTTGCTGGAGCGGTATTCTCAGGATTTGCAATGGTATTAACCTTGTTAATTATCGTTCGTAAAATCTATAACTTAGAGAACTACATCACTATTAAACACATCGAGTACATGAACATCGTTATCATCGTAACGGGTTCAATTGTAGGTGTTGCTTATTTAACAGAGTTATTTATTTCTTGGTATTCAGGTGTTGAGTATGAACAATACGCATTCTTGAATCGTGCTACTGGTCCATACTGGTGGGCATATGCAGCCATGATGACTTGTAACGTTATCTCTCCACAATTATTCTGGTTCAAAAAATTACGTACTAACTTAACGTTTACATTTATCATGTCAATCATCGTAAACATTGGTATGTGGTTCGAGCGTTTCGTAATCATCGTTCCTACATTGTGTCGTACATTCTTACCTTCAACTTGGAACATGTATTCTCCAACGTTTGTGGATTGGGGTATTTACACAGGAACAATTGGTATGTTCTTTACATTCTTCTTGTTATTTACACGTTATTTCCCTGTAATTGCACAAGCGGAGTTGAAATCAATTGTGAAATCATCAGGTCAAGAATACAAAGAAAAACATGCTGCTCATGGTCATGCAGCACACCACTAATAAACGAATTATAATAAACAATTAAGTTTAATAAGATATGAGTAAAGCAGTAATACACGCAATATTTGATGATGAAGAGCCATTAATGGCTAGTGCAAAGTCGCTTCGTTCACAAGGAATTCATATTAAAGATGTATTTACACCATTTCCAGTTCACGGTTTGGATACAGCTATTGGAGTTCCTAGAACAAGAATCGCAATCACTGCATTCATCTACGGTTTAACTGGTGCTTCATTAGCTACATTAATGATGTGGTACATGATGATTTCTGATTGGCCTACTGATGTGGGTGGTAAACCAAGCTTTGCATATTATATGAATATGCCTGCATTTATTCCTATTACATTTGAGTCAACAGTATTATGTGCAGCTCACGGTATGGTTATCACTTATTATTTAAGATGTTGGATGTTGCCAGGTGTAAAAGCAAAAAATCCTGATCCACGTACAACAGATGATAAGTTTTTGATGGTAATCGAAACAAAAGAAGAGAACAAAAGCAACATTGAATCAATGTTGAAAAATGGTGGAGCTACAGAAATTCACCACAAATAAGTAGAAAAAGAATTTGCTAAAGAATAATATACTACAATGAACAAAAAGGTAACAAGAATTATTTCTTTGATGGCGGTTTTTGGCTGTGTAACCATAGGTTTTACATCTTGCTCAAAACATGACGAAAATAGTCCAGGTGTTGAGTTTATGCCTGATATGTACCGTTCTCCTTCATTAGAAGCGAACTTAGCTAAAGTTGTACAAAACGAAGATGGTACTTTTGATACTATCATCGCAAACAGAAAGCCTGTAGCAGGTACTATTCCTCGTGGTTATATGCCATATGCATATGCAAACACTACAGAAGGATATGAAGCAGCTGGTGCAAACTTACGTAACCCATTTGCTAAAAATGAGGCGAACTTAAAAGAAGGTGAAGTATTGTACGGTAAATTTTGTGTTCATTGTCACGGTGCTGGTGGAGAAGGTGATGGATTAGTTGGCGGAAAATTACCAGGTGCACCTCCATCATACAAAACGGTTTTAAAAACATTGCCTGAAGGAAAAATATTCCACTCAATGACTTACGGTAAAGGTTTAATGGGTTCTCATGCAGGACAATTGACTCAAGAAGAAAGATGGAAGTTGGTATTGTATGTTCAAAAATTACAAGGTAATGATGCTCCTGCAACTGCTGTTGCATCTGATTCTACAAAAACAGATTCTACTGCAGTAGTTGTAAAAGTAGAAGAGCCAAAAAAATAAAAAGGATTTATTCGGATATAATTGAGATAAAAAGATAAATGAATACTGATATGAATAATAATTACACGTTTACAAGCAAAACCAGAAACATTACGTTTGGTTTAATGGCAATTGGTTTAATTACTATGATTGCCGGCTTTTTAACAGACCATGCTCCAGAAGGCGTTAGTCATGAAGAATATCATCATACGCGTTTTTGGGCGAATTTATTAGTAAATAGCTATTTCTATATGGGGATTGCTTTGCTAGCAACATTCTTTATGGCATTGCAATATGTTGCAGAGGTTGCATGGTCGGTTGCTGTTAAACGTGTTTACGAAGCTGTTTCTAGCTTTTTACCAGTTGGTGCAATCATGATGTTCATTGTATTATTAGCTGGTCAATTACACCAACATCATTTATATCACTGGATGGATCCAGAAACGATTAACCCAGAATCTCCAAAATACGATGAAGTTATTGCTGGTAAATCAGCATACTTTACTCCTTGGTTCTTCTGGTTAAGAACAATTTTATATTTAGTTGTTTGGATTTTATTTCAACGTGGATTTATCAAACGTTCATTAGAACAAGATTTACAAGGTGGAACAAAATTGCATTTCAAACAAATGGGTAAAGCTGCTGCATTCATGGTATTCTTTGCTTATACTTCATCTTCTTCTGCTTGGGATTGGATGATGAGTTTAGATATTCACTGGTTCTCTACAATGTACGGTTGGTATGCATTCTCTGGAATGTGGATTTCTGCAATGGTTACAATCATTTTATTTGTTTTATTCTTGAAACGTAAAGGATATTTACAACAAGTAAACGAAAGTCATATTCACGATTTAGGGAAATGGGTATTTGCAGTAAGTTTCTTATGGAGTTACTTATGGTTTATGCAATTCATGTTAATCTGGTACACAAACATTCCTGAAGAAACTATCTATTTCCAAGAACGTTTACACGATTTTGGTTACATGGGATTAATGTGGACAGTATTCTTTATGAACTTTGTATTCCCAATGGTATTATTAATGAGCCGTGATTCAAAACGTAACTACTTCTTCTTAGTATTTGTTGGCTGCCTTATTTTTGTTGGGCACTGGCTAGATGTATTTATGATGGTAATGCCTGCTACTGTAAAAAGCCACTGGCACTTAGGGTGGTTAGAAATTGGAATGGCTGTAGGTTTCTTAGGATTAATGTTGTTCGTAATACACAGAGCATTAGCTAAATCACCTTTAATGGTTAAACAACATCCTTATTTGGATGAAAGTATTCATCACCACATTTAATAATTAAAATTATAGTAAAGAAGAACATAATAACGAATATCAATACAAAAACACTATGATAAAGTTTTTAATTTACGTTGCCATTATTTTAGCAGTTTTAGCAGTTGGCTATTTAGTAAGAGTTTTTGAACTTGCTCAAGCTTTAAAAGGTAGAAAGTCGGAAGAAGTTACCGAACAAGATAACAAAATGATGGCAAGAGTTATGCTTGCTATGTTGGTTTTCTTATTTGGCTTTACAATCTGGCAATTAATGGAATACAGTAGCTTAATGTTACCTGAAGCTGCTTCTATTCATGGTAAACTAACTGATACATTGTTAGATTTCAACTTTGCTGTAATTTGGATTGTATTTGCATTGACACAATTTTTATTGTTTTGGTTTTCTTACAAATACTATGGTCGTAAAAACAACAGAGCAACTTACTTCCCTCATAGCAATAAATTGGAGATGATTTGGACTGTTATCCCTGCGATTGTATTAGCAGTGATTATCATTTTTGGATTAAAAACATGGAACAAAATTACTGAGCCAGCTGCAGCTGAGTCTACTATTGTTCAATTGTATGGTAAGCAATTCGATTGGACAGCTCGTTATGCTGGTAAAGACAATGTATTAGGAGAGTCAAACTACAAATTGATTACTGCTACTAACGAATTAGGGATGATCGCAGAAAGCAAAGAAGGACAAGATGATATCATCGTAAAAAATGAATTACACTTACCAGTTAACAAAGAAGTTGAATTTAAATTCAATTCTCGCGATGTTATCCATAGTGCTTACTTTCCTCACTTTAGAGCACAAATGAACTGTGTACCAGGTATGACAACCATGTTCCATTTCACACCAACAATTACTACTGCTGAAATGAGAACAAAAACAGGAAACGATAAGTTTGATTATATTTTATTGTGTAACAAAATTTGCGGTAATAGTCATTACAACATGCAAATGACAATTATTGTTGAAACACAAGAAGAGTATAACAAATGGTTATCAGAGAAAAAACCTTTTGGCGCAGCTGCAACAGCTACTGCAGAAGTAAAGTAATTAGAAAATATAGTAACTAAATAATAAAAGTATAAGCATATGTCAATGGAGAATCACGGTCATCACAATCACGAAGGACACCACGCTCACCACGATGAACATCATCATGAAGAACATTGGGTGACGAAATACGTTTTCAGTATGGATCACAAAGTCATTTCACGTCAGTTTTTGATAACTGCTGTGATTATGGCTGTATTAGCAATGATTATGTCAATTCTTTTCCGATTACAATTGGCTTGGCCAGGGGAGAAATTTGCTATCATCAATTATATGCTAGGTGATAAATGGGGTAAAGATGGTATTCTTGATCCTGGTATGTACATGGCATTGG
>JBIIOB010000391.1:0-2965 GCA_044337125.1 Bacteroidia bacterium | reverse complement strand
TTTAAAAAAAAGCAAATTAGAAATTTTATCAACCGGATATATGCTGATTGATAGTGGCAAGCAAACATCAGCATTGTACATGAGTAACACCAATCCTATCCCAGCCAACAAGCCAGATATTGCGGTTTGCACAGCAATGGCAGGTGAAATGTTAGGTTTAAAAATGATCTATATGGATGCTGGAAGTGGTGCTGAAAATTGTGTTAATGACAAAATGATTTCTGCAGTTAAAAACGCAATTAACATTCCACTGATTATTGGTGGAGGCATTAACACCGTTCAAAAAGCAAAAAACGCGTGCAAGGCAGGTGCAGATATAATTGTGGTTGGAAATGCTGCAGAAAAAGATGAATCATTGATTAAAAAAATAGCAACAGCAATCCATTCCTTCTAAAATTCGAAAAATGAAAATTATTGTTATTTCCAGCTCTACTCCAATTGATAATGAAGCACAAATCATTACCAAACTATTTGAAGCCGGCTTGGAAACATTTCATCTTCGAAAGCATAAATTAACGACCAAAGCAATGAAGGAATTTATTGCTCAAATACCTGCCCAATATCATAATCGAATTGTTTTGCATTCACATCATAAATTGGCAAGAAAGATTAATCTAAAAGGCGTCCATTTAACAAAAACACATCGAAAAAGAACATTTAAAACTTGGCTTACTATCCGATTGGTCCAATTAAGACACCCAAGTATTAATATCACTACTTCTTATGGAAACATCGGGAGTATGCTGGAAATAAAAAAGCAATACCACTACGACTATGCATTTTTAAGTCCCATATTTGATAGTTTAACTAGTAAATATCAAAGTGGTTTTACAGAGCATAGCTTAAAATCAGCACTTGCAAAAGCAAAAGAAAAAATAATTGCAAGAGGTGGGACAAGTATTGATACTATCGAAAAAGTAAAAGAACTAGGTTTTGATGGAATGGTTTTGTACAGTGCCTTGTGGAAAAGCAAAAATCCAGTTGAAGAGTTTAATAAAGTGGTGGAAAAATGTCAATCCTTAAATATTAAAGTTGAATAAATCAATGATTTTAAGTCAACTGTTACCTTCCCTATTAACGGTACTCCAGAATACATCGTTTACAGAATGGATTATTTTTATTACAGCCCTAATCTATGTTGTTTTGGCTGCAGTAGAAAATAAATGGTGCTGGCTATTTGGAGTACTTTCCAGTTTATTTTCAATTTATTTATGCTATTCTGGAAAACTTTTTTTGGAGAGTGGATTACAAGTTTTTTATGTCCTGATTGGAATTTATGGATGGTATGAATGGCAATATGGTTCTACTGAAAAAAAAGAATTAAAAATAATATCGATTCCCCATTCAAAAACATTACTTCTTGTTTTTATTTCATGCATTCTCTGGATTCCATTCGGATACATTGCACATACTTATTCAACCCAAGCCATGCCTTATTTAGATGCTTTTATAACAGTATTCAGCATTGTTGCAACATGGATGACAGCAAAAAAGCAAATACAAAATTGGTTATTTTGGATTGTTATTGATGCGGCTGCAATTTTACTATATGCAAAAAGAGAATTCTATCTCATTGCCATTTTATATTTTATTTATACATTAATCGCTATAGGAGGATATTTTTCGTGGAAAAAGAGAATGCATCAATAATTCGAATAGCTTTTATTGGCCCCGAAAGCACAGCAAAAAGCACCCTTTCAAAGCAACTTGCTCAACATTTCAATACTGTTTGGATAGAGGAACATGCACGTAAATATTTAAGTAAATTAAATAGAAAATATACAATTGATGACATACTTGAAATTAGCAAACAACAACTAATAACTGAGGAGAAGGAAATACAAAATGCAAGAAAATTTATTTTTATTGACACTGAATTAATCAATGCAAAAGTATGGTGTATGGATGTTTTTAAATCCTGCCCAGCTTTTATTTCGGAAGCAATATCGAAACATAAATATGATTTGTATTTATTAACTTTTCCTGATTTAAAATGGGAACCAGACCCATTAAGAGAAAATCCAACTAGAAGGGAATTTTTATTTAATTGGTATGAAAAGGAATTAAAATCCATTCAAGCAAACTATGCTATTATCAAGGGGAAAAACGATCAACGTTTTTTAAACTGTATTTCTAGTATCGAAAATTATCTGAAAGAATCAAAAATTAATTTATAGCTTTGTGCCATCATAAAGGGGTGCCTCCTAATAAGGTAAAAGAATAAAAAGATTAGGTCAAAACACAATTTCCATTTTGACTTTTCTATTTAGCATATTTAACTTAAAAGCTGGCTGAGATTATACCCAATAAATACGTTTGCTCATCAAATCTATTTATGCACCTGATCAGGATAATGCCTGCGTAGGGATAGGGAATGTTAAAATTAATAGTAGCTGCTTGCTCCTTTGCTGCTATAGGTTTAACAAATTAAAACAATTAAAAATGTTTCACTTAAAAAAAACAAAAAGCCTGGCAATGCTATGCGTAATGCCTTTTTTTGCATCAGCACAATTTACAATTTCTGGTATTGTAAAAGACAAAAAAAACAATGATGTTCAATCTGGAGTTATTGTCGAAATTGAGAGCTCCTTTCAAAACACACAAACCAAAAACGATGGAAGTTTTGAAATAAAAAATCTAAAAGCAGGAACTTACATTATTCATGCTTCCTTATTTGGATATCAAAAAACAAACGACACAATTGTTTTAACAGAAAACAAAAACATTTCAATACAACTTATTGAAAATACCTTGTTAATGGAAGAGGTAATCGTTTCATCCACTCGAGTGGATGATAAATCTGCAATGGCCTATTCTTCAATCAACAAACAGCAAATTGCAGAACAAAATTTAGGACAAGATCTACCTTATCTTTTAAACCAACAAGCTTCAATTGTAACAACCTCCGATGCAGGAAATGGTGTTGGATATACAGGAATTAGAATTCGAGGAGTAGATGCAACAC
>JBIIOB010000390.1:0-2971 GCA_044337125.1 Bacteroidia bacterium | reverse complement strand
CTCTGGATTAAAAAAGTCGATGGATTCATCCTGGTAATTGTTCAGTTTCACAAAGGGTGCTAATTCCGGACAAGTGGCAATCAGTTGTTTGAAATCATAACGAGCACCATGTTTGTTGCGTGGATGAAATCCTGATTTCTCAGTAGGATGTATTTTCTTTTTCGATAGCATTACAGGCTACAAGGTAGGGTTTATTTGTTGTATATGTATTTCAACTCATCATCCTTTTTTAAGCCATCGTATTCGGTAATTTGAATGAGATTATTGTTAGCATCAAAGCGATGTTTGGTTTTGTTATAATAGAATATAAAATTCAAATACTCTTTTTTCATAATACAATTTCCTTTTGCATCATACTTGTATGTTGTTTTACGGCTACGGGGCGGACCGTTATAACCACAGTAAGGATTTGGCCTTCTGCTTTTTTTGATCATTCTTCTATCGGTGATGCTGCTAATTACTTTTCCTTGTTTATTGTGTTTCTCTGTTTGTATCAATACAAGTTTGTTATTGCGATAGGTTTTTTCTATGCTTTTGTTTTTCTTGTTGATATAATCATATTTGGTGTTATTTTTTACGTTTCCATAGTATTCTTCTTTCAAGGTTATTTGTCCTTTTTCATTATAGCTATAAGCATAGCTTAATCTAGAAGTATCAGAATTGTAAAACACTTCTTCTTTTTCTAATTGACAATTTGCATTGTATTGATAGAGGGTTCGTTCTCCAGTAGCTTTTTCATTGAAAATATTTTTTTGTGAAATCAATTGTCCTTTTTCATTGTATCCATATTCAACTACTGAAACATGATCGGTACGAAAGATGTTTATTTTTTTTACCAATTTGCCATCTTTGTATTCATGTTGCTCGCTGGGTGTCATTTCGCCCCGTATGTTATAAAGGACTTCTGTAATCTTATTGTCGCTGTTTTGTCGGTATTCCGAAGTGGTCGATTTTCCACGAATGTCATAGGAAACAGCTTTGCTGAGATATCCTGCATCTGTAAAAAAATATTCAGCCATCAACAAAGCGGTATCAGCATATTTTTTATCGGTACGGTATTCTCTAACTACTTTTATTTTATTGGCAAGGATATGTTGCGGAGCAAAGAATTGTGTATCCAAATCACCAAAATAGTAGTTTGTAGAGACTTCTCTGGGCAAGGTTTGTGCAAGTGCAAATGCACTATGTAAACCAATAATAAATAGAAGTAATTTAAATTTCATGATCTGTAATAGTAAATATATGAAATTTTATTTGAATTTTATGTTTTTTACTATTCCTGTATCGGTTGTTATTATTAAGTTTTTGGTTATTATTGTTTGGTTGTTTTTTGTATGAACGAAATTTATTTTGATGAGTTTTTTTTCTGATTGGGATAATTTCATTGCTATTTGTCTTAAGAGTATTTTGTTAATCGCGTTGTATTTACTGTAATGGAGCCATTTTGTGATTTAGTCTTTTAAATATTTTTTAAAATAATTTTTGCAAATTGAAAAATTGAATTACATTTGTGCCATCAATAACAAAAAGACATGACAAAAATGAACAATAACTATTTCTGCAATTTCAACGCTAATCGTTGAAAGAGGAAGGTTATTGTCAAATAAATACAAACTTATTTATCAAGCCTTCCAAAATTTGGAAGGCTTTTTTTATTTTAAAACAAATGCAAATGCAACCAGTAATGTGTAACAATTTTAATTATAACTTTTTTAATTCCTCATCCTGAGGCATGGACGTGTATTACCCAAACATTAAGCCCTGCCTAACCAAGCAGGGCTTTTTTATTTTATAAAAATCAATCAATCATAAAAATTTAAAAAAACAAAAAAAATGGAAACAGTAACAGTAAAAAAAGCAGCTTACAAACCTTTGTTGTTAGAAGCTGAAACAGAAACAGCAATTGCATCTCTCAAAGCTTACTTCTCATTGCGTTTGAGCGATAAGTTAAAATTAGCAAAAGTGGAAGCACCACTTATTGTAGCAAAAGGAACGGGTGTAAACGATGATCTAAACGGAATTGAAAGTCCGGTTAGTGTTAAGGTAAAAGAATTACCTAAAACACAAGTGGAGATTGTACATTCCTTAGCAAAATGGAAACGCTCAAAATTAGGTCGTTTGCAAACGGCCGTGGGTGAAGGTTTAATCACCGACATGAAAGCACTTCGACCAGATGAAGTATTCTCGGATGTGCACAGTATTTATGTGGATCAATGGGATTGGGAAAAAGTTATTCTTGAAAGCACTCGAACACTTTCTTACTTAAAAAAGACCGTGGATGAAATTTACCAAACCATTGTTTCAACCGAAGAATACATTGCCTCCTTGTATCCATCTGTTGAAGCGTATTTGCCAAAGGACATTGTGTTTATTCACACCGAAGAGTTGCTGGAAAAATATCCAACACTTAGTCCGAAAGAACGCGAAGATGCCATTGCTAAAGAACACGGTGCTGTATTCATCATTGGAATTGGGAGTGAATTGGCGGATGGAAAAAAACACGATGGTCGCGCTCCCGATTATGACGATTGGAGTACCGAAACCATTGATGGTAAAAAAGGATTAAACGGGGACATCATTGTTTGGAACAAAGTACTTGGACGTGCATTCGAAATTTCATCGATGGGAATTCGTGTGAGTCCTAAATCATTAAAAACACAATTGTATTTAGCAGGTGAAGAGGATCGATTAAAACTCGATTGGCACAAACAATTGCTAAAAGGTGAATTGCCTTACACCATTGGTGGTGGTATTGGTCAGTCGCGCTTAGCAATGTTAATCCTGCAAAAAAAACACATTGGTGAAGTACAAAGTAGTATTTGGCCAAAAGAATTGATTGACGAATTAAGTAAACAAAACATAAAACTATTGTAATCATGAGAAATCATTTAATTGCCATTCAAGGATCGGTTGCATCCTTCCACGATTTAGCTGCTAAAAAATATTTTGGCGAAGACGTTTCAGTCCTTGA
>JBIIOB010000389.1:0-2979 GCA_044337125.1 Bacteroidia bacterium | reverse complement strand
GTGGAGGATTTAAAAATTTTTGTACAAAATCGACCTGCAATATTTAAGAAACAGTTGGAATTGTTTTTAAATCAAAATTAAAATAGGTATAGATTCAGTGTTAACGTATTTAAAAGAAAATAGTCAACTTTATTTCATCTTCATTATCTGGTTACTTTCAGGAATGTTTGGTGGGCCTGTTGTTTATGGTGTTTTACCATTGACGATTATCTTGATGTACCGCAAAGATCTGTATGAGGAGCTTTTGATTGGTTATTTATTCATCTTAATATTATCTGATAGCTCCTTGCCAATGTTAACTTTTGCAAAAAATGTTAAGAATATTTACATTGTTTTTTTAACAATTATTTATTTTGCAAGGCTTGATTTTTTTAAAGGGAATAACACAATTTTTAAGCTATTTATACCTTTTGCTATTATAGCTTCTATAACAATGTTATTGAGCATTGGTGATAGTTACTTTTTTACTAGTGTTCAAAAAACACTCTCTTTTTTTCTGACCTTGATTGTGATTCCAGGTTTTATTGAAAAACTTTTTAAAATACATGGACCTGATTTTTTGAGGCGACTATTTTATTGTATTTTACTAATTCTTTTGGTTGGTATTGCTTTGAAGTATATAGCGCCAAACGTGGCTATGTTGAATGGGTTTAGGTATAGAGGACTTTTTGGAGGTCCAAACGGCTTGGGTATTTTTTGTGTTTTATTCTTCATCTCCTTTTTTATATTAATAAATTATTATAAGGATTTATTTAGTAAACAAGAGCAGGTTTTTATTTTTGGAATTATACTGTTATCACTAATATGGTCTGGTTCCAGAAATTCATTAATTGCTGTGTTTATATTTTATCTATTTCAACGCTTCTTCGGACTCTCCCCATTTTTAGGATTTTTATTGTTTGTAATCTTTTTGTTTGTTTCAGAATTAATAAGTTCCAATGCTGCTGCAATTATTAATTCATTGGGATTAGGAGGCTATTTTCGGGTTCAAACAATTGAAGAAGGTAGTGGACGTTACATTGCCTGGGCATTTGCTTGGAAACAAATTCAGCATAATTTTTTTATAGGTAGGGGCTTTGCCTACAATGAATTCTACATGCGTCAGCATTATGGTGCTTTATTGAAATTAAATCATCAAGGTGGCGTTCATAATTCATTTTTAACCTTTTGGTTCGATCAGGGCTTAGTCGGTTTATTAATTTACTTACGTTCCTATGTTTTAGTATTTATTAAATCGGCAAAAAAAACGAAATATGCTTTTCCTGCAATGTTTGCGATTTCCTTTACTGCCTTTTTTGAATCATGGTTGGTGGGCTCATTAAGTGCTTTTGCATTTATGGGAGTTTTTATCTTTACAATACTTACAAGTGATGAAATAAAGCCATCGGAAGACATTGCCCTTGTTACAGATTAAGAACATCTAATTAAATGGAAATTATAAATAAAAATAGTGCAAATAGGTTTTTATCAAAAAGAATAATAAAACAAATTGTTTTATTGTTACTGCTTGTTGCAATTATTATTGGTGGTTCAATAGCATCCAAAAAACTGAAAACAAAGGGTTATTCTGGCCTTTTCGATTTTTGTACTACTGTATTAAGCAATTATAAAAACAGTTGGGATGCTCAACCCGAAGAGATTGCTATTGAGATTAAAGACAAGGATTTTAAAAAATTAGAAAAACACCGTAAGAATGCGCTCGAACGTAGAGTAATAGTAAACGATTTGGATGGGGAATATGTTGATGGGATTATCAATTTCAATGGTAAAAAAATAACCGTAAAGCTTCGTTTAAAAGGTCATATGACCGACCATTTGCAAGATGATAAATGGTCGTTCCGTATTAAAATCAAAGAAAAGGATGAAACCTTTATGGGTATGAAACGCTTTACCATTCAACATCCCGGAACGCGTGGATATATTTATGAATGGATTTACCACGAGTTAATGAAACAAGAAGATATTATTGCACTTCGCTATAAATTTATTAATGTAAAAGTAAATGGTGAAGATTGGGGTATTTATGCAGTAGAAGAAAATTTCGAAAACGAATTGGTTGAAAATAATAACCGTTTAAAAGGACCGGTACTTCGTTTTAATCCCGATTTGTATTGGGTAAATAGGTATACTAGTTTTAATAATATTAGTTCTGTTGACGAATTTGCATCTTATTACTCAGCAAATCCTGAAGCTTATCGTGAGGAGAAAGTGCTGGGTGATTCTATACAGAAACAGTATTATCTAAAAGCAATTGCTTTAATTGAAGGATTACGTGAAAATAAAATAAAAGTAGACCAAGCATTCGATATTCCTCGATTAGCAAAATTTCATGCAATTATCGATTTGGTAGGTGGTGTGCATAGCATCGATTGGAGCGATATAAAGTATTATTACAACCCTAGCACCTCAAAATTAGAACCGGTTGCATACGAGAGTTTTACAATTTTGGGATCGAAAGAGCTTTCTGCACAGTATATGTTTGTGCAACTCGATTCTGCTAAGAATTATTCCGAATGGCACGAAATGATTTTTAGTAATCCTGTTTTTTTTAAGGAATATATCAAACAGCTCGAACGAGTTTCGAATCCTGTTTATTTGGATAAATTCTTTGCATCTTCCAATAAGGAATTGACAGCCAATTTGGCAATAATTTATAAGGAATTTCCTTACAAAAAATTTGATAAAAACGACTACTATAAACGTCAACAACAAATTTCTAGAATTTTAAATCCGCCTAAAGCAATTCATGCTTATTTCAACAAAATGGAAAACAATGTGGTGTTACTCCAAATAGCTGCAATTGATGCCTTACCCGTTCAAATTCATTCAATTGAAACTGATGGGGTTAAAGGAATTCCGACAACAGAAATAATTTTACCCTCCAAAGCAAATCGTGAAGCTTTAAGCTATCATGAATTCCAATTTAATTTTGGAACGAATGTTTTGAAGAAGGACTGGATGGATTCATTAAAAATTAAC
>JBIIOB010000388.1:0-3006 GCA_044337125.1 Bacteroidia bacterium | reverse complement strand
ACCATCAAATTTTTGGATAGAACATTTAATATCAAAAAGGATTTTACCATTGATATTTTTAAGTTTATTCTCGAACATCATAAACCAGGAAATGTATTTCAATTTGAAATCACTGCAGATATAGTTCATCCTGATATCATTCAATTTATAAATGAACATGTTCCAAAGGGTTTATTCCGTTTCGAGATTGGAATACAAACAGTAAATCAAAAAGCGAACTTAGAGGTAAGCCGCAAACAAAATTTCGAAAAAACAAAAAGCATCATTCAGCAATTATCCGACAAAATTGAAATGCATTTGGATTTAATTGTTGGTTTACCACTCGATCATTGGGAAGATATAAAATACAGCATCGAAGAAGTTTTTAAACTATTTGCACCCGAATTACAATTGGGCTTTTTGAAATTTTTAAAAGGAACACCTGTCCGCGAAAAATACGAACAGTACGGATTTAAATTTGACCCCAATCCACCTTATCAAATTATTGAAAGCAATTATTTATCGAAAGAACAATTGCACAAAATTACAGTGGTAGAGCATGCTCTTGAAATTTATTGGAATAAGAAAAAAGCGCCAAATACATTAAAATATATCACAGCAAACTATTCCATCTTCGACTTTTTATTAGGTGTTGGCTTGCACTTTGAAACGAAAAGAGATTTTCATAAATTCTCTCTCACGGACGTGTACAGCATTATGACCGAATACGTAGAAATAAATCATGCAGATGATCCAATTATCAAACAACTCATTGCAGTTGACTACTATTTACATCATAAGGTAAAACCACAAACATTGTTTTTAGATGAAATAGAACGAAGTCAAAAAACAAAACTTATTGAAGAAAAACGTTTAAACCATCATAAATACCGTCACATCATATTGCCTTTGAATTTTAATTACGAATTGCTCGAAAAAGAAAATAAAATAGAGCAATCGGATTATCAATTAATTTTGCAATACGATGGCGTAAACAAAGCAGAAGTGGTTTATTAAAAATGAACATGACTCTTAATCATCCCGATTTAGTTGATCTACTAAAAAGAGCTTACTCAGCTGAAAAAGCTGCTGCATTTGCCTACATCGGTCATGCTGCTTCCGTAAAAAATGAAGAAGAAAAAAAAGCAATTCGCCAAATAGAATTGGATGAATGGAACCATCGTGAAGAAGTAATGAAGCTGATGAAATTATACGATGTTCCCGTATCGAAATATTACGAATTCAAATTTCATGTAATTGGAAAACTAATCTCAGCAAGTTGTTTTGTAATTGGATGGTTTATGCCCTTTTATTTTGCTGGAAGATTAGAAAGTGGCAATGTTTGCGAGTACTTTAGAATGAAACAATACTTTAATTCATTAGGAATTAAGGAACACGATGAAGTTCTCTATGAAATGGGAATTAAAGAAAAAGAGCATGAAGTGTATTTTCTAGAACAAATAAAAACAAGTAAAATGCTTCCTGTTTTTGAAAAACTTTTTGCTTGGGGATTATTAAAGAGTTTTAACAATATTGATTTAGATAAAAAATATCCAGTCGAAAAATCGGATATCTACTGCAAGAAATAAAACAGCTATAATGAGCATTAACATCGAAAGCATATTCACTATTAAATCTGAACAAGAATTCAGACGTATAGTGCTTGATGTATTTAGATTTCAAGCAGCGAATAATCCTATTTATCAACAATATATCCAATCATTAAAAACTGACACAGAATCCGTTGAACAACTTGAACAAATTCCTTTTTTACCAGTAGAATTTTTTAAATCCTTTGAAATAAGAACAACCAGTCAAGAACAAATAAATCCAATTCAATTTACAAGTAGTGGTACAACTGGGCAAATAACCAGTAAGCATTTTGTAAGTGATAGCTCTGTTTACCAAAAAAGTTATTTAAAAGCATTTGAATTGTTTTATGGCAACATCACCGATTATTGTATTCTAGCATTACTTCCTTCCTACTTAGAACGTGAAGGATCTTCACTAGTATACATGGCAGATGATTTAATTAAGAAAAGCAAACATCATCAAAGTGGCTTTTATTTGCATAATTATGATGAATTAATTTTAACACTTCAGCAATTACAAGATAAAAAACAAAAAACAATTTTATTGGGTGTTACCTTTGCACTGCTCGATGTTGTTGAACAATTTCCATTGTTCAGAGGAGGCAGCAATTTAATTGTAATGGAAACAGGTGGAATGAAAGGCAAACGCAAAGAGATGATCCGAGAAGAATTGCACAGTATTCTTTGCGAGGGCTTTGGGGTAAAATCAATTCACAGCGAATATGGAATGACCGAATTATTATCACAAGCCTACTCAAAAGGTGATGGCATATTTAATACACCACCCTGGATGAAAATATTAGTTCGTGATACAAATGATCCATTCTCCTATTTGCCAGCTGGTCGAACTGGAGGTATAAACATTATCGACCTAGCAAACATTCATTCTTGCTCCTTTATTGCAACACAAGACTTAGGAAAAACAAACCCTAATAACTCGTTTGAAGTATTAGGGCGTTTTGATAATAGTGATATCAGAGGTTGTAACTTATTAGTACAATAATTATACTGCTTTAAGTACAATGTAATTTTTCTTCCCTTTTTGAATAAGTATGTATTTGTTGTTTATTAAATTGCCTGCAGTCACTTTCAATTCAACATCTTCCACTTTTGCTTTGTTTAGTGCAACTCCGCCACCTTGAATCATTTTACGAGCTTCACCTTTCGAGGGAAATACTGCAGCTTTTTCTGCCAATAAATCAATAATTGAAATACCTGTTTCAACATCTATCTTCGAAACATCAAACTGTGGTACTCCATCAAAAATATCCAAAAATAATTGCTCCGACAATTTTGCTAAATCGTCAATTGTTCCATTGAATAATATTTGAGAAGCTTCAACAGCCGCATTGTAATCATCTGCTGAGTGAACGCGTGTAGTGATGTCTTTTGCTAAAGCCTTTTGCAAAACTCTTAAATGCGGTGCTTTTGCCTG
>JBIIOB010000387.1:0-3012 GCA_044337125.1 Bacteroidia bacterium | reverse complement strand
AAGATCCGGAAACCATAATTGTAGATATGCGCAATCATTATGAAACCGAAGTTGGTCGTTTTGTAGGTGCAATTTGTCCAGATGCAGACACATTTCGAGAAGAGTTACCCATGGTTGTGGATGAATTAAAAGATAAAAAGGATAAAAAAATATTGATGTATTGCACTGGTGGAGTTCGTTGTGAAAAAGCGAGTGCGTATTTAAAACATCATGGTTTTCAGGACGTAAATCAATTACATGGTGGAATCATTGATTATGTTCGCCAAATAAAAGCTGAAGGAATTGATTCCAAGTTTATTGGTAAAAACTTTGTATTTGATGAACGTGTTGGTGAGCGAATTACAGAGCATGTTATAGCACAATGTCACCAATGTGGTGAGCCTTGTGATACACATGTAAATTGTGCAAACGATGATTGTCATTTATTGTTTATTCAGTGCGAAAAGTGTGCTGAAAAAATGAAGGGTTGTTGTACTCCTGAATGTATGCACATAGCATCTTTACCCGTGGAGGAACAAAAAGCCTTGCGCAGAGGACGCATTAAACAGGATTCGCTTTCGGTTTATAAAAGTCGTTTACGTTCTAATTTAAAAGAAATTATTGCGAAATCAAAAACGGATTAAAGTGCTGCAAGTACATTTTCCAATTTAATTCCACGCGACCCTTTTATTAAAATGGTCGCGTTTTTTATTTCAACGCTTTTTAAATAAACAAGCGCATCTTCACTATTCTTAAAACACTTATAGTTGGAAGTTTTTCCTGCTTCGCAAAACAATGGACCAACTAAAATTGCATCCATGTTGTTTTTATGTTGCAACATATTGACAATAGCAGAGTGTTCTGAAGCACTTTCATTTCCTAGCTCTAGCATATCACCTAGAATTACCATTTTGTTGGAATGGTTTAGATCAGAAAAATTTTCAATGGCAGCGGACATGCTTGTTGGATTAGCATTGTAATAATCTAAAATTAAAGTATTGTTTGCTGTTTTTTGTAATTGTGAACGATTGTTAGATGGTGTGTATTCCGTTAAAGCCTCATTTATTTTTTCATCCTCTACCTTAAAATAATTTCCGATGCAAGCGGCACATAATAAATTATGATAGTTGTACACTCCAACTAATTGTGTTGAAACAATTGGTGATTTTTTAAGTGTGGAAGCAGTATAGCGAGTAGACCATTGAAAGGAAATAAATTCGGTTCC
Organism: Bacteroidia bacterium; assembly: GCA_044337125.1. Classification (GTDB taxonomy): domain Bacteria; phylum Bacteroidota; class Bacteroidia; order 2-12-FULL-35-15; family 2-12-FULL-35-15; genus 2-12-FULL-35-15. Next base: position 1,808 of record JBIIOB010000387.1, on the reverse strand, counting down.
CATATCATGAATTTCACCAACAATATCGTAGAGCTTTTTTGTACCATAAGTAATCTTGTCATTGTTTGCCGCTAACTCAATCAGGGTATCATCGTCACCATGAACAAATACTTTCCCTTTTTTTTCTTGAATGAATTTATACAATTCACTTTTTCCTTTTTTTACTCCCTCTATCCCTCCAAACCCTTCTAAATGAGCTTTCCCGATGTTTGTTATTATCCCAAAATCGGGTTCAGCAATGGAGCTTAGTAATTCAATTTCACCTTGGTGGTTAGCACCCATTTCAATGATTGCTAGCTCATGCTCTTTGGTAATGGATAATAACGTTAATGGAACGCCAATATGATTATTTAAATTTCCTTTGGTAGCTAATACATTGTATTTTTTGCTTAGCACAGCATTGATAAGTTCTTTTGAGGTGGTTTTTCCATTGGAGCCTGTTATTCCAATAACAGGTATTGCTAATTGTTTTCGGTGATGATTTGCTAATTGCTGTAAAGCAGTTAAAACATCATCAACTAAAATATAACGCTCATCTTTTTTATAAGCAATTTCATCAATGATGGCAATTGAACAGCCATTATTTAGAGCTTGTTCGGCAAATTGATTGCCATTAAAGTTTCCACCTTTTAATGCAAAAAAGAGAGCATCTTTTTTTATTTCACGTGTATCCGTGCAAATGATTGGATGCTTTAAAAACTGCTGATAAATATGTTCAATCATAGGAGCTTATTTTAATTCTTGTGGGATTAAACACACCGGAATTGGATTCATTTTATGCTGGTTGGCTTTATTCATTCGTGTATAAATATCCAAAACTATTTTTTGGCGTTCGGTTAAGTGAGTGAAGTCGCTTGGGGCTTCAATAAAGTTCATTGCCCATTCTAATTCATCATAGGTTGCTCCAATTTGATCTTCATCACTTCTTCCATCAGCAAATAAACCGTCAGTAGGTTTTGCGGACTGGATAGAATTAACTACACCCAATTCCTTTGCCAAGGCAAAAACTTCTGATTTCATGAGGTCGGCAATAGGACTTAAATCTACCCCACCATCTCCATATTTTGTAAAGAAGCCAATTCCAAAATCCTCTACTTTGTTTCCAGTACCTGCCACTAAAAGTTTATGGTGACAAGCAAATGCATAAAGAGTGGTCATTCTCAAACGAGAACGGGTATTTGCCATGGTAAGCCAATCTTGAACGTATTCGGGTAAAGATTGGCTTATGGCTTCAAAGGAATTTGTCAATTCAACTTCGACTGATTCCACGTTGCTAAAATTTTTCTTTAACCAATTAATATGTTCATGGCCTCTGTCGTATTCTGCTTTTTGCTGGTGAATCGGCATGTTTAAACAAATTACTTTTTTGCCAGTTTTGGCGCATAAAGTGGAGGTGAGAGCCGAATCAATACCACCAGATATTCCAATAACAAACCCATTGGTTTTACTCTGCTCACAATAATTAGTTAACCAATTTGCAATGTGCTGAACGACTTCTTGTTTTTTCATGTTTATTTAATTAACCAAAAATAAAAATCCCGACCTTAATAAAATAAAGTCGGGATTAATTTTACTAACTATTGAATGTTAGAATAAAACTCCAATTGTTAATCCAATACTGTTTGACTTAAGGTTTTGTTTTAATTTTTCTCCATCAGCAGTTCCTACTATTTGTTTTCTTAAAAAATCTGATTTAGGATCAGCGACATTTAAGAAGCCAAGTAAGTAATTAATTCCAAAAGTTAGTGATGTTGATCCAGATAGGTTCCACTCAGCTCCTGCCCCCATATTTAAAGCTGCATTAAAGA
>JBIIOB010000386.1:0-3016 GCA_044337125.1 Bacteroidia bacterium | reverse complement strand
TTTTTATTTGATATAGCACATGTAATTGGTATAAATGATGCTGTTAATTTTCATACAAAAATGAATTTAACAGATCCTATTGCGAAACTATCTGCTGGACCTGTTCATTTTGCTTATTCAGGATGGGCATATGTGGATATATTACCTGAAAGTACACCAAGTCCAGATGAAAATTTTTGTTTGATTTACAACCATCCTTTTTCTTTTGAAGCTGATTCTTGGATTCGTTCTGGAAAAAAATCTGATTCGGCAGTATGCATCATGAATGCTGGCTATTCATCAGGTTGGTGTGAACAAAGTTTTGGAATGCAATTGACATCCGTAGAGGTAACTTGTAAAGCAAAGGGCGATGAGAAGTGTACTTTTATTATGTCTCCTCCTCATAAAATTCAGGAACATTTAAATCGTTTTCATGCTGGCGCAGCTGCTATAAATGAAAAAATGTCTTATGATATACCTACTTTTTTTGAGCGAAAAAAGGTTGAAGAGAAAATGCAGATTGCACGATTAAAAGCAGAAGAGTCCGACAGGTCAAAGTCTGAATTTCTTGCAAATATGAGCCATGAAATTCGTACACCCATGAATGCTATTATGGGGTATGTTGATTTAATACTAAAAGATAATTTAGATTCGGAACATCGCGAATATTTAGAAACTGTTAGAGAAAGTGGTCAGATGTTACTTTCTTTGATTAATGATGTACTCGATTTATCTAAAATTGAAGCAGGACAACTTGTTGTTGAGAATTCGGCTTGTTCATTAAAAGAAATTTTTCGACAAGTAGAGTATCTTGCTGATGGATTAATAAAATCATCAAACAATTTAGTCGATTTATCCATTGTAATAGATAAGACTATTTCAGATGAAGTACTACTTGATTCAATTCGATTACAACAAGTTTTAAATAATTTAGTAAGCAATGCCATTAAATTTACTCAAAAAGGTCGTATCGAATGTGCTGTCGTATTAGTTGATAATCAACTTTTATTTTCTGTTATCGATTCGGGCATTGGAATTGATTCCAAAGATTTTGATAAGATATTTAAAATGTTTGGACAGGCTGATGCGTCAACTACTCGGAAGTTTGGAGGTAGTGGACTCGGTTTGACTATTTCAAAAAAAATAGTTGATTTGCTTGGAGGTAAAATGTGGGTTGAGTCGGAATTCGGTAAAGGTTCTAAGTTTCAATTTACAATACCATATAATCCTATTCTTAAAGAAAAAAAGGTAATAGCAGAAGCTGATTTCGGCAGTCATGAAAAAGAATTATTATTACTTGTAGAGGATAACCTAATCAACCAGCGCTTAACGAAATTAATTTTAGAGAAATCAGGCTATGCTTTAATTACTGCAAACAATGGACAAATTGCGGTTGATTTATTTAAAAGCAATCCTAAAATTAAGTTGATTATAATGGATATTCAGATGCCCGTGTTGGACGGATTATCGGCTACAAAAGAAATTCGAATGATAGAAACTGAAAATAAGTTGTCGAAAATAATCATCATTGCTTTAACTGCTCATGCAATGAAAGGAGATAAGGAAAAGTGCATTGAAGCGGGTTGTGATAATTATTTATCGAAGCCTATTCTTATTGAATTACTTATCAATACCATCAAAAAATATATTTAATTTATTTCTAGTTCTCCTCTTTCAGAATAAGTCTGTTTTCTTGGTCGTAAGACAATTGATTATTATCGATCATCCATTGTATCGTGCGAAGTGTTTTATCTTCATTACTAGATGTTATTCCATTAACTAAATCATTCAACAATAATGGATGTACAGCTAATAATTGTTTTATTTGTTCAGCTATTAATTCAAATTCATCCGTATGAAGCGTTGTTTTGTTCTCTTCTAAGCAAACATCGCATTGATTACAGCGATAGGTATTCGTTTCGCCAAAATAAGCTAGTAATGTTTGACTTCTACATTTAGAATTGCTATCAGCATACTTTATAACAGCTTCCATTTTTTCAATAGCACGTTTTTTAAGTTCCTTATAATTTTCTTTCGATAAATATAAGTTTGTTGCATCTACACGTGGTTTGATAAACGTTAACTGGGGTAATTCAGTTTGAGCAGCATAGGTTAATACTTTTAACTGTTGTAAATAATTTAATCGCTTAATAATTTCCTCCTTACTAACATTCGATTTTTTAGCTAAATCATATTCATTGATTTTCACAAAGCTGTCGAATAATCCGGAGTAGGAGCGAAGTAGTAGTTTTATAAATACATCGAAACTCGAATTTGATATTTGAAATTTATATAGGTCTTCTTTGTTTAACTCTAATTTTATTCGAGAAGGTTGATAGACAGAATCGGTTAGTGAAATGTATCCTTCCCTTTCAATAAATTTTAGGCAATTAAATGTATTTATAGCTTGTAAATTGTAAGTATCACAAAATTTTGCAATGTCGAAACCAACAATTGTTCCTATGCCAGAACCTATAGGCATTTGATAATAGTTTGCTAATGCTTGGTATGTTTTTCGAATGTCTTCAATTTCAGGAAATCCAGTTTCGATATTACGTTGTAATTCAATTTTATCTCCATTGTTGTAAAGCAATATGGCAAATGCTTTTTGCTCATCTCTTCCTGCACGACCGGCTTCTTGAAAGTAGGCTTCTAATGAATCGGGTAGGTCGATATGCACAACAAAACGAACATCTGATTTGTCGATTCCCATTCCGAATGCATTTGTACAAACAATGATGCGTGTTTTATTTTGTATCCAATTGCTTTGTTTTAAATCTCTTGTTTGTGAATCTAATCCTGCATGGTAGAAATCGGCTGAAATTTTATTGCTTTTTAAGTAGGCTGCAATGTCTTGTGTTTTTTTTCTGTTTCGAACATACACAACGCCACTTCCTTTCAGGTTGTTTGCAGTTTTAACCAAACGAGCTAATTTGTCTTCTTCTTGCAGTACTACATAAGCAAGGTTTTTTCGTTCAAAGCTTTTTTGAAGAACATGTTCTTTTTTGAAACCTAATTTTTTCTGAATGTCTTTTAC
>JBIIOB010000385.1:0-3035 GCA_044337125.1 Bacteroidia bacterium | reverse complement strand
GTTCCATCAAACAAGGTTTATTAATTTATTCAGCCATTCCACTTTCGGCTGTAGGTGGCATCTTTGCATTGGCATGGCGCGATATGCCTTTCAGTATTTCTGCTGGTGTAGGATTCATTGCCTTGTTTGGAGTAGCAGTGCTCAATGGCATTGTACTGATTGCCGAGTTTAATCGACTCAAAGAGGAAGGTTGGACAGATACCCGAAAAATAGTACTCATGGGAACAAAAATTAGATTGCGCCCCGTATTGATGACTGCATTTGTAGCATCGCTGGGATTCTTGCCAATGGCAATAAGTAATGGAGCAGGAGCCGAAGTGCAGCGTCCTTTAGCAACTGTAGTTATTGGTGGGTTGTTAATTGCTACGTTCTTAACACTTTTTGTATTGCCTATTTTATACATCTTGTTCGAAAAAGGATTTACAAAAAAGCATAAGAAGCACAAACATCATGTTAAGCCCGTAAATGCAATTGTATTGGTTATTGCATTCCTTTCTGTGTTGTCCATAAAATCATACGCACAACAACCTATTGAATTGAATGCAGCCATCGATTCGGCTTATGCAAACAACCTATCTTTTAAATCGGACAAGTTAAATGTGGAAGCATATTCAAAACTTAAACAGGCTGCGTGGGATCTTCCACAAACATCGGTTACGGGTGAATACGGACAATTTAACAGTGCATTTACCGATACCAAGTTTGGTGTTTCTCAAAGCTTTAAATTCCCAACAGTGTATTTAAAACAAAAATCGGTACTCACCAATGAGTGGAAAAATGCAGAGTTAACACTTGCTATCCGAAAAGCAGAGCTAAAAAAAGAAGTCAGCACCATTTTTTACAGTTTGGTACATACAGCTCATGTAAAATCGGTTTTACTTGGAATGGACAGTGTGTACAGTGTATTTCTAAAAAATGCAGCGCTTAAGTTCGAAAAAGGAGAGAGCAATATTCTTGAAAAGAATACGGCTGAATCGCAACGTGGACAAATACAATTGCAATTGCAACAGGTAGAGCAGGAGTATGCGAATTTACTGTTGGAGTTTAATGTATTGGTAAATGGAAAAATTAGTGTTGTTCCAGTAGCTACTCCATTAAAAATGGATGCTCCTCTCATTGCCGATGAAAGTGCGGTAAAACAACATCCTTTTTTGCTTCAGTTAGAAAAGCAACAACAAATCAGCAAGTCAAAATTGAAGTTGGAAAAATCGATGTTGTTGCCCGATTTATTTGCTGGTTATAGCAATGCAAGCATCACGGGTTTGGGACCCGATAATATCTATTACAGTTCATCCAGCAGGTTTCAATCCTTTCAGGCTGGAATTGGTATCCCATTGTTTTTTGGTTCTCAAAAAGCGAAGATTAGCACACTTAAAATCAATCAGCAAATTGCTGAGAACAATGTGAATGCGGGTAATGCACTGTTTAAGTTGAATTACCAAAAAGCGCTGCAGGAGTATTCAACAAACGCCAACATGGTAAGTTACTTTGAAAATAAGGCGGTAAAAAATGCGGAAGAAACTATCAATGCTGCGTTTGTTCAGTACCGCAGTGGTAACATCAATTACTTAGAATGGGTAATGTTAACCAATCAAGCGGTAACAATTAAAGTGGACTATTTAAATGCTGTTAAAAAATTAAACAACAGCATCATTGAACTAAATTATTTAACAAGTAAATAAACGTATTGATTATGAAAAAATACATGCTTCTTTTGGTTTCCTCAGCATTGCTAGTTGCTTGCGGAACCGATACAAAAACAGAAAACACCGAAACGGCCACTGCCCTTGAAACTGTTGTACAGCTTAGCGATGCGCAGTTAAAAAACATGACCTTGCAAACAGGCAAAATGGAGAAAAAATCAATTTCTTCTATTTTAAAAGTAAACGGTATTATTGATGTGCCACCTCAAAACATGGTTTCGATAAGTGTACCATTAGGAGGTTTTCTGAAATCAACAAAGTTGCTACCTGGAATGCACATTGCCAAAGGTGAAATTATTGCCATCATGGAAGATCAGCAATACATTCAGTTACAACAAGATTATTTAACCACCGCTGCAAACTTAATATATGCCGAAGCTGATTTTAATCGTCAGAAAGAACTAAATCAAAGCAAAGCAACAAGCGACAAAGCATTTCAACAGTCAGAGGCGGATTTCTTGAATCAAAAAATTACGTTAAAATCATTGAATGAAAAGCTTCGATTAATTGGGATTAACCCGGAAAAATTAAACGAAAATTCTATTTCTCGCAGTGTTTCCATCCCATCTCCAATTGATGGGTATGTGTCTGCAGTTAATGTAAACATTGGAAAATATGTAAATCCTACCGATGTACTATTTGAATTGGTAAATCCAGAGGACATTCATTTAGGTTTAACTGTATTCGAAAAAGATTTAGATAAATTATTCATTGGTCAAAAAGTAATGGCCTACACCAATCATAATGCCGATAAAAAATATCCTTGCGAAATTATTTTAATTGGAAAAGATTTATCGGACGAACGAAGTGTGGAAGTGCACTGCCATTTCGAACAATACGACAAATCGCTTATTCCAGGTATGTATATGAATGCGGACTTAGAAGTAAAAAGCAATGATGCGCTTGTTTTGCCCGATGATGCAATTGTTCGATTTGAAAACAAAGAGTATGTGTTTTTGGTGAAGGATAAAAACACGTTCGAAATGACCGAAGTGAAAATTGGTGATTCCGAAAATGGTTTTACTGCCGTTTCATCTTCTACAAATTTGACAGAACAATTGGTTGTTACAAAAGGTGCTTATACCTTGTTGATGAAAATTAAAAACAAAGAAGAATAGAAATTAATAGTGTAAATTCATCCCATGAAGTCTAAATTTTTAATTGTCGTACTTATCGGTTTTGTCTTTTTATCAAACTGTACAAGCGATTTGAATAACCCTGATGTTTGTTTCCAGGAAAATGTATTACCCATTTTTGTTAGTAAATGTGGGATGAGTGGTTGTCATGATCCGAACGAAAAAGAAGGCGATTATAACCTAACCAATTACGAAG
>JBIIOB010000384.1:0-3037 GCA_044337125.1 Bacteroidia bacterium | reverse complement strand
GACCCATAGAAGTAGGAATCGAAACTGTAGGTGTTACCGGAGCAGAAACAGTCAACAAGGCAATATCAGATGTGTCATTTCCATTTCCGTTCGTTACAATACAACGGTAGGTATTACCAGTTAAACCGGTTGCATTTGAAATATTCAAAGTATCATCATCTGCACCAGAATAAACACCAGAATTAGTAAGTGAAACAAAGCCGCTACCTGCGTTTTCTTGCCATTGATAGGTATAAGTTCCTGGAGTAAAAGTTGCAAACTGAGCAGCAGCACCTGTACAAACATTTGCGTTTACAGGTTGAAATACTATTTGTGGAGCAGCTTGAGTAGCTGTTGCAGTAATTTTCAAATCATCTATTCGGAAATTAACTGTACCAGAAGTTGGACTACCAACACCAGCATAACCATAAATTCTTAATGTTACAGGCGTACCTGCTGTTCCATTAATGGCTAACGTGTTGGTTCTTAATCCCCAACTAGAAGCAACTGAATTGATAGTATCACCAGCTTGCTCTGTCATGTAGGAATCCAAACTCGTACGAATGCTATATTTTCTTGGACCTGTACCTGTAGAGCGTGAACCAAATGAAATATTTGTAATATTCAATGTATAACCTGCATCAGGTGTTAGTGTAACTTCAAAATAAGCACTTCCCGTTGTACCATTAACAGTATAATCCAATGCTCCAATACGTGCGGGAACACCTGCATTTCCAGCAGCAGTAGAACCTGTATATCCTGCAGAAGCAGAAGTTGTACTTAACAATACAGCTGTTGGAGTACCAAAACTATTACCTCGAGTTAAAGAATCAATTGTAACATTAGCAGGAACACCAGCACTTGGATAAGCACTTAAATTTCCTGTAACCCCAAAATCCCAAGTAATTTGAGCAAAACTTGAGCCCGAAAGGACAAGCGCAATACCCAAAAATATTTTTTTCATGTTTGTAAACGTTTGTTTCATCTTGTTTGTATTTAGTATATAAATATAGTTATTTATTGTTGAAATTCGTCATCGTCAATTGTAAGCCTATGGTAGCAAAACCTTTAATCATATCTGTTGCTACTTTAATTCGTTCTTGTAATTTTTGTTCTTCTTCATCCGACCATTTTCCAAGAACATAATCTACTTGTTTCCCTTTATTAAATTCACTTCCAACCCCAAAACGTAGACGTGCATACTCTACCGAATTTAATGTTTCTTGAATATTTTTTAAGCCATTGTGTCCGCCATCACTACCTTTTCCTTTCATTCGCAACGTTCCAAATGGTAATGCAATATCATCAGTAATTACCAATAGGTTTTCTTTGCTGATTTTATGAGCCTGCATCCAGTAATTCACAGCTTTACCACTCAAATTCATATAAGTGGAAGGCTTAATGAGAACTAGTGTTCGTCCTTTAAATCGAAGTTCGGCAACAGCAGCCAAACGATCGGAGGAAAATTTCAAATCATTTTCTTTTGCCAAAGCATCGAGCACTTTGAAGCCAATGTTGTGACGAGTATGTTCGTACTCATCACCAATATTCCCCAAACCAGCAATTAAATATTTACTCATGGTTTATAACAAAAATAAAAAAAGTTGATAGAAGGAATGTTCTATCAACTTTAATTTATGGTTACTAAATTTATTATTTTTTAGCAGGAGCAGCACCTTTAGCTGCACCAGTTGCAGCAGCAGCAGCAGTTGCCTCAGCAGCAGCAGCACGAGTTGTTTGAACTCCTACTACAGTTACGTTTGCAGCGTTTAACATAGTTAAACCATCAATTTTGATGTCTGCAACACGAACACCTTGACCAATTTCTAAAGAATCGATAGCAAGATCAATAGTGTCAGGCATTTTTTCTACTAAACCTCTAACTTTTAATGTTTTTAGTTTTTTAACTAATTTACCACCTGCTCTAACTCCTGGAGAAGTTCCAGTTGTTTTAACAGGAATATTCATAGTTACTGGTTTACCAGCTATAATTTCTAAAAAATCAACATGCAATAAGCTATCATTCACTTTGTGAAATTGTGCTTCTTGCATAATTGCATTGAATTTTTTACCAGCAACGTCAATTTCCACTGTGTGAACATGTGGTGTATAGATTAAGTCCTTAAAATCTGCTGCTAATACAGCAAAATGAACTTGTTCTTTACCACCGTAAAGTACACATGGAACTTGCTTTGCATTTCTCAATGCTGTTGCATCTTTCTTCCCTACGTTCGCACGTGGCGAACCGCTAATAGATACTGATTTCATTTTGTTTTTGTTTTTAATTGTTTTTGACTGTTGCGCTATCCAGCCAAGTTTATAATTAATTTTTGCGCAATTTCTTTTTTACGAAACGATAAAATTTGAACTAATCGACTCGTAATTGTGTACACTGTGTAATACTTTTGCAAATAAATCGGCAACAGATAATACTTTAATTTTGCTTGATTCCTGTTTTAAAGGAATTGTATCTGTTACAACTAATTCAGTAATCTTTGATTTTTCAATGTTCTCGTATGCTTTCCCAGAAAGTACAGCATGTGAACAAAATGCACGAACACTGTTTGCACCTTTATCCATCATCATATCAGCTGCTTTTGTAAGGGTACCACCAGTATCGATCAAATCATCAACAATAACGATATCACGTCCTTCAACATCACCAATAACAGTCATACTTTCAATCACATTAGCTTTTGCACGCTGTTTGTAGCAAATAACAACATCCGATTTTAAGTATTTAGCATAGGCATTTGCACGCTTAGCACCACCCATATCTGGAGCAGCCATTGTTAAATTAGGCAAATTCAGGTTTTGGATGTATGGTAAAAAGATAGAAGAAGCATATAAATGATCAACAGGGAAATCGAAAAATCCTTGAATTTGATCGGCATGTAAATCCATGGTTATGATGCGAGTAGCGCCAGCTGCAGAAAGCAAGTTGGCCACCATTTTAGCACCAATTGCTACGCGTGGTTGGTCTTTTCTGTCCTGACGGGCAAAACCGAAATACGGCATAACAGCAATAATTCGGTTAGCAGATGCACGTTTTGCAGCA
>JBIIOB010000039.1:0-10024 GCA_044337125.1 Bacteroidia bacterium | reverse complement strand
ATGCAGGACTTGCTTACAAATCATTTTGGTTACCCATGCAAGTCCTGAATATCACCTCTGTGTTTTTTGCACAACTTGGGACCTATCATTCAATACTTATTGATAGCAAAAAGGCAAAAGCATGGTTATTAAGTTATCGATTACAAGTGGTAGTATTTGTTATTGCCGTTTTTATATTTCACAACTTTTTGGTAGTGGTGATTGATAATGCACTTGGACTTATACCAATTATGGTACTACATTATATGAATAGGAATAAACATATAGGGTATGCTGTCCTTGCAAATGGAATTTTAATCTCCTTTTTAACGGTGATTGTTCATGGAACCAAACTTTCCTTGCATGCTTATTTTAACTCGAATGACATAGCCCATATACTCATTATGTTTAGTCTATATTATATGTATAGCGGTGTAAAACAATTTTCGACTCAAATTACTCAATAAGTATTCGGTCTTTTCCGTCAAAGTAAGGCGATTGTATAGAAAGGACTTTAACGGGCTCCTTGGAAGTTACTTTTAATGAATGAATGGTGTTTTTGGGAATAAATAGAATATCTCCCTTTTTTACTTTTAGCTTTTTTTCACCCAGCAACATTTCCCCTTCTCCTTCTAATATATAAACATGTTCGGTATGGAACTGATGTTTATGCTTTTTGACTTCCTTTTTAATAAAGATCACAAAGCTGCTCGACAATGAATCGGAATACAATGCTCTATTATATATATTGTCATATTCAAGCGGTGCTTTAATTGTATCCCAAGCCTGACTATTTTGTCCAATAGTAAAAAGCGGTACTATTAATAATAGTAGTAGAAGTAATTTCTTTCCCATATTCAAATATATAAAACAAAAACGATTCACCGGTTTGGATGAATCGTTTTTGATAATTTGTAAATCGAAACTTTATTTCCCAACCTTCACACGGATCCCTTCCGAATTACTCGAAAATTCTGGAGCATACATACATTGAATAGAGGTAATGCCATTTGAGAAATTACCATTGTGAGTAACTACCATTGGATATTCAAAAACATAGGTTCCTTTTGGTAAGCGATCAAAGAAGAAATTCGTTGCTGCATCACGTGTGCTTTCATAATAACCTAATCCATCTTGCCATTTGTAACTTGAAATAACATTGGTTGGTTCAAATCCCGAAGCTCTCATATCTTTCATTTGAACATATTCCATATCTCTGTCTACACGTAACTCAATTCGTACTTTTATTTTATCTCCTACCTTTAATGTAGTTTTTTCAGAGATAGGTTCTATTACAGGACCAGCATCTGTGTTTTTTTGCAAGAACAATTGTTTTTTCAAAACCAAGGGCGTTTTGGATGGCGTGATTTTATCCAATTGCTCAAAATATTGCCAATACATTGCTCCCCAACTTACTCCTTCATCTTTTTTATTGACAGTAATTGTTCCCATTGATGGTTTTATATCACCACCACTCCAGGAAGTTTTAAAGTAGCCAGTACCTGCTTCTTGTTTTACACCGTCTAATTTTTTAGGATCTACTTTAATATCGCCAACAGTAATTTCAACATTGCTTTCTGTCGATAACCAATCCGTACCTCTTAATAATAATGCATAAACTGCTTCGGTGGTTGCCTTGGTTGTTTTCCAGTCCTGTGTTTGTTTTGATTTTAACAACCATACCTTTAAATCATCCACCGCTTTTTTATCATTCGATACTTCATCAAAGGCTTCAATTAATAAAGCTTGTGCTTCGATCGGTGCTTGGTACCAATAATAGCCAGCATAATTTTCTTTCCAATACATTCCCATTTCTTCATTATTCAAGGCATTTTCTTTTAACGACTTCATAATGTCTTGCGGGATTGTTTTTTCATCGTAACGATGCAATGCCAATGCAATCATTCCTTGCATGTAACGAGTGTTTTCTAACCAATATTTTTTCGATTGTCCTTTATAATAATCAAATGCTTTTTGATTGAATGCGCTAACCGGAATATCTTTAAAATAGCTCCGTGCGTATAAATATTGAATTTGTTGGTAGCTCAAATGGTTTTTATCCAAGTTAGCTTTGTCATATTTTAAAATCCATTCGTAATCTTCACGAATACGATTGTCCAAATATTTCACTGCATCTTTTGTCATTTTCCAAACCGATGCATCGGAACGAACATTCTTAACTCCTAAATGATCCAAGTGTCCCATTCCAGTTACAATGTGTTGTGTAATGTAACGATCGTCACGCATTCCCTCAAACCATGGGAATCCACCATTAGGGGTTTGCATTTTTTCTAATTTTTTTAATGCTCTTCCTAATTCACTGCTCATTTTGTTTAGATCAAATAAGAGTGCAACACGTTTTTTGCGTTCTGTTTCATCTTTTGCATCCAATACCCAAGGTGTTTCTTCTAGCATCAAGGATTTTAATTTCTGATTTTTTTCCAAATTGGATAATAGTGCTTTTGAATCAGGAGTGTTTTTCCATGAATCGAACACGGCTTTTATTTTAGGTGATGAATTAGCAATGTGCGATGCAATGCTATTCGCATAAAAGCGAGAGAATGTTTGTTCTGCACATTCGTATGGATATTCCATTAAGTAAGGAAGTGCTTGAACTGCATACCATGCTGGATTGGAAGTAAATTCCAATGTTAGTTTGTGGTTACGAAGTGTTGTGGAGCCATTGCTTTGTGTTTTTAGTTTTTCGAAACTAAATGTTTTGGATTGGTTTCCACGAATTGGTAATGGCAATGTTTCGGTTACCAACATTCTGTTTGTTAACACAGGTAAGGCCATTTCTTCACCATCACTAAAATTACCTGCTTTTGCAACTACCTTATAAGTGATTGCACCTATTCCTTCTGGAATGGAAATGTTCCATGAAACGAAAGTGCTTTGTCCTTTTTTAGATGTAAATGTACGTTGACCATCATTTGTGATAGTTGAAGTAATGTCTTTCATGTTCGTAGCATCGTACAAATACAATTGTGCATTTCCATTTAAATCATTTTCGGAAAGGGTGGTAATTTTTGCACTAAACTCCATATTATCTCCTTCGCGGAAAAAACGAGGTGCATTTGGAACAACCATTAACTCTTTTTGTGTTTGCAATTCTTTTTGGATCTGACCAAATTTTAAATCTTTGGTATGAGCAAAGCCCATCATTTTCCATTTTGTTAATGATTCAGGAATGGTGAATTTGATGATGACTGTTCCATCTTTATCTGTTTCTAGTTGTGGATAGAAAAATGCAGTTTCCGCAAAATTACTTCTTGATTCCACCTTCGATAAATCTTCAGCTTTTTTTCCATCTACTGACCAAGCATAGGTTCCTGTTGTAGTATTTCCATTTGTACTTGTTACAATTGTTGTAGCATCCACTAGTCCAAATCCACCACTTGCCGGTGCATTTGCAGCCCAACCATCACCAGCAGCAACCTCTTTTTTTACACCAGATTTATCTCTACTTCTGGTTTGTTCTGCGTTTTTTTCATCTTCTGCAGGTGCTGCTTCACTATAAGCTAGTGATGTTTTTCTTGCCCTACTTCCTCTAACAGTTATTTCTTCCATATCCATGTCACCCTCGAAATAACCATAATAATCATTGCTATAACCAAACCAGTTTAAGCGATCGTAATATTTGTAAGCACCTACAGGATATTTATTCCAATCTATACCATACAATTGTGCATTGCTATTTCCGAATGCTTTGTTTACATCCCAATACAAATTGGAGTAATAGTTATTGTAGATATTAAAATACCAGTTGTTTGGTTTAAAAGCATCAAGGGAGGCATCATAAAGTGTTGCCATCATCTCAGCAGCTAACTTATCTCCTTTTTTGTCTTTTATTTTTACACGCCACTCTTCTTTTTGTCCAGGTTGTAATTTGTTTCGAAAGGTTTCAAATTCCAGATCCAATTCTTTATTACTATAAGGAACGGTGATGGCTCCATTCTGAGAATAAACACGATTGTTTTTTACAAACAATAAATGGTAAGAGAAATTACCTCTGTGTTTTTCCTCAACAGGGATTTCAATTATTTTTTGTTCCTTATTTAAAGCGATAAACTCTTTTTTTACGATTTGCCCTTTATGTTCAATTTCATAAAGCACTTTTACATTTTCTAATTTAGAGCCAATTACAAATTTTGCTTTTTCGCCTGGTTCAACAGCATTATCCGTTAATTGATTAAACCAGTTGATTTCGTTAGGAACTTCTTTTCCAGTATTGGAATATACGGTAAAGTATTTCACATCTTTTACTTCTTCTCCATAGGCATCTTTGCTGAACGCTTCCATCACATACACGCCTTGTTTCCATAGTTTTAAATTGGCAAGTTTTACAGAGTCGTTGCTGTTTACTTTCGTTGATCCGCCAGTTTTTAATGGAACGAGTGTAGATGTATTATTGAAATTTTTCTCATATACTTTTTCTGCTTTTTCCCATTTGTACATGTTGTTTTCATCTTTGTATTCATCTTCTGGATACAATTGTTCAAACTCTTCTTTGCTCATCAAGTATTTGTCGGGTTTTGACCAAGCTCTTTCTCTGTATGTTTTTTCTGGTTCTTTTAATTTATAGATGGATACTTTCCCGCTTGCTTTTTCAAATTGTCCACTCAAATTGGTGGAATAAATCGCAAATGCATCTGTGTTTTCTTTTTCAAGCATAACAGGAATGTTCACGCTTAAATTTAAAGCGGTATAGGCAGCACTAATATTTGTTTGTGAGCTATGCGTTTCTCCGTTAATATCGGTTACATCTGCATAAACGGTATAGTTATAGGTTGGCTGGTATGATTTAGGAATACTTAAATCAGGTATTGCTTTAAAGTCGACAAAAAATGCTCCAGTGTCGTTAGATGTAATTGTACCATTTGCAATTTCCATTTCAGGTGATGATGGATAATAACCTCTCCACCAATACCACCAATTTGGAAAATGTGCATTTCGTACAACACGGTATTTTACTTCTGCTCCATCAATGGATGCACCTGAAAATGCTTTTGCAATTCCTGTTACTTTGATGTTTTCATTCAATCGGTAGCTTCCTTCAACAGGTTTAAAGGATACTTCAAATTTCGGACGTTTGTATTCTTCCACCGAAAAATAAGTTGTACCACTTCCATTGGCAATGTTCATCTGACCATTTAACACACCCATAGAAGTTGTAAATGTTCCATTGAATGTACCATATTCATTTGTTGTTAAGTTTACATCGGCTACTTTTTGATAATTCACATCATAAAATGTAACAGTTGTAGAAGTGTTTGGCATGATCTCATTCGTTTCGCCATCGGTATTAATCATAATACCTTTAAAGTAAACTGTTTGCCCTGGACGATAGATGGCGCGATCTAAAAAGAAAAATGTTTTTGGGTATTTTCTTTTCTCTTCTTTATAGGAGCGATATTGATACACCCCATTGTCGGTTTGTAATTTATCAGTAATGCTTAATGAACCAACGGTATATTTATAAGTAAAATCAATGCTAAAATTTCTATAATCATTTGTTGGTGGAACATTAAAATATCCGTTTTCATCAGAAGTAAATTTTTCAGCTTTTACATACTCATATTTGCGGAAGGTATAATTGTATTTTTCGTAATACAATTGTGCTGTTACCCCATTTAATGGTTCTCCCGATAATCTGTTTTGTATATAAAAATCGTAGCTACCATTTTCCATTCTGCGGTTAACATAGCTAATGTTTGATACCCAAAGCCCTGAGTATGCGACACCGTTGTTTTTATAGGAGAATGTTTTGTCGGAACCAATTAGGACAATGTAATGTCCAAATCCTAATTCAGGGATTTTAATTTCTGTAGTATGCGATTGATAGTCTCCATCAGAAGGAAGCTCAACTGTATACTCTTTTGTAGGTTTTAGTTTTAAATATTCTTCAATCAATTTTTCACCATACAAACGATCAATTGTTTTATTGTATTTGTCGATGTCCATTGCAGCAATACGAACATAAACTGTTTTAAGGTTTTTGTAGGTTACAGAAGCTCTAGATGGTTTTAAAGGAAGGCATATTTTTTCAGTAATAAAATCTAAATCATGTGCAGTAATTTGTGCTTTCAAAACAGCTGCATTTTGAGCCCCATCCGTGTTAGGGTACTTTTGAATAATGGATTCACACAATTCGAGTGCTTGTTTTTTCATCCATTTGTTTTCATCTCCTTGTAACGGGGCATATTTGTTTCCTTTTTCGGAATAGAGGCTTGCAATTTCATAGCTAACTTCGGCTGAAGAAGGATGATTCGCAAATCGTTTTTCCAAACTTTGCAAGGCTTCTAAATACAAGCTGTCTTTTATTTCAGAGATGGAATTTGTTCGTACAAATTTTAATCGTTTTAAATCAACATCAATTAATGCTTGTGGATTCTCGTCATTTAAATGAAAACGTACTAAATTTTGTAGTGTTTGGATGGCATAGAATTTTAAAGATAAGGTGTCTTTCGATTCGATATTGATTTTTGAAAAGTCATCAATGTTCCAAAAATAGCTTTCGGAGTTTAATTCAAATTTGTAGGCTGGTCGGGTAATGTTCGGCTCTTCATTCATGTAAAAATCAACAGCACGGTGTGCTATAAAATCGTAGAGAGTAGGGCGGAATTTTCGGCCATTGGTGTATTTAACTATGATGTCATCATAGATATTAAGCGGTGTACTTTTTAAGCTATCACTGTTTGCCAATGCTGCTTGGTGATTTTTTATGACTTGATTAAAAATGGTTTTTAAATCCCAGGTGGTAATGTCATCATTGTCGAAATTCACCGTTTCTGTCCGATTGTAAAAATTCCATCTGTTTTGTTCATAGTAGTTCCAATAGCTTTCTGCTATCATGGATTGCAGAATTGGTTTTACCGGAAATTTTGCTTCTTTCGCTTCTTCATTCAATTTATTAAGAGCTTTCGCTAAGGAGTATTCTTCCATTTGTTGTTCAAACTTCATACGATGTATGATTGCTTTTACAAACTGGGATGAATTGCTTTCTGTTTTTGCTTTTGCATAAATTCCGTTTACTACTTCTAGTGCCGATTTGGTCAGTCCTTTTTTAGTAAGTGAATCCACTTTTGCCCATTCTTTTTCGTAGGTGCTTCCTTTTGGAAAAACCAGCATACTTTGTTTGTTACTTGTTTGATAAGCAGTAACGGTTATTGCTCCTAGAATACTAGCGATTGCTAAAACAAGGATCAGAAAGCTTTTTTTGAGTTTCATAGGGATATATTATAGGGATTATAAATCGATTTTTAGATGCACAAAGTATAGATGCAAGGTAATTCAAAATTCCATAAAAAAGATTTTTTATTTATGGAATCGACTGATATTCACTTCGTTGTCAATGCTGTTTTTGCTTTCCAACGCATTCAAAAAGTGTTCTGCAAAATAGGGTGAAAGCATTACTCCTTTGGTTCCCATTCCATTAAAAATTCCAATGGTTTGATGTTCGGGATGCAATCCTAAAAGCGGTCGTCTATCATTAACGGATGGACGAACACCTGCTTGTTGGTCAACAATTTCAAATGGAACTTTTAATACCTTACTTAGTTTATCTGCAATTTCGTTACGTGCTTTTTCGGTAGGTTCATCATTTAAATTTACCCAATCGTAAGTAGTTCCTACAATAAAAAGATCATCGCCAATAGGCAACATGTACACTCCTTTATTAATGATTTTATCGGTAGGTAAATTTTTGATTCGTACGGTTATCACTTCTCCCTTAGCTGGTTTTAATGGAATCCATTTAAAATAAGGATTGTCCATTACTTTGTAACCTTCACAAAAGATGATTTTAGTTGCAGTTACCTGTTTATACTTTATATTTTGAGGATTTACTGTAAGTTGATTGAAATCAAACTTTTCATCCATCAACAAATTGTTCTCTGAAAAATAGGTTCTAAAATCAGCTAGGTATTTTGACACAAATAAATTGGCGGCATCTTTTACAAATGTTGCTCCAATTGGGTTGTGGATGATGTCTTGAAAAAAATCAGTTTCAATGGATTTGTTTAAATAGCGAGATAGGTTCGGATCGTTGGCTTTTGTTTGCCAAAATTCCTTTTCTGTTTCTTCAGCAAAAATTTTGACAATCTCTTTTTTCCAATAAAATTCTTGTTTTAAAAATTGTTCACAGTCACGGTAAAACGTATCTGCAAATGGAATAAGTTCATCAGCCATCCAACTTTTTACCAATCGCTTAAAAACAATAGGATTAAAGTTCCCAGCAGCAACTCTCGAGCATGCCGAAATGGTATTGTCGTCTATTACCATTATCGATTTCCCTTTTTTGATAAAGGTGTAGGCTAAAACGGTTCCTGCAATTCCTTGCCCAACAATGATAAAATCGTACTGTTTTTCCATTTTTTAAGATTGACTCAAAATTAGCATTAAAAAGTTGATAATTTACTTTTACATGATGGCTGTTTTTCAACAGTTTTAAAAGGACTTAACGCAAAGTGTAATTCAAGAATATTCGTGTAAATTTCTGAATCATTTTAATTCAAAAAGCAGTATCTTGCATATGATTTTAATCATGAATACTCCTAAGCAAAAACAAACAATTGGACGAAGAGAAGTCATTGACTTTCCCTCTTTAGGCCTTTATGGGATTGTAGCAAAAGTGGATACTGGGGCTTATACAACAGCCTTGCATTGCCATGATATACGCGAAGAGAAGGGTGTTTTGTATTTTAAGTTGTTAGATCCAAGTCATCCCGAATACAACGAACAAGAGCAAAAATTCACTGAGTTTTTTCAAAAGGAAATCAAAAATTCCTTTGGTGAAATAGAGAAACGTTACATTATAAAAACCATTATAAAAATTGGCCGAAAACGAATTAAATCAGTAATTTCGTTAACACATAGAGGCAATATGCGGTACCCCGTTTTGATTGGCAGAAAATTATTAAAAAATCGTTTTATTGTTGATGTGAGTTTGCTGAATAATATTCCTCCTGTAAGTACTAAAAAGAAAAAAAATAGTTAATACCCTTTCCTTATGAAAATTGCGATTTTATCTCGTAACCAAAAATTGTATTCAACCCGTAGATTGGTTGAAGCAGCAGAACAACGTGGACATGAAGTAGTTGTTTTAGATCATTTAAAATGTGTGCTTGTTATTGAAAAAGGGAACCCACATATTTTTTATAATGGCAAAGAAGTAACAGGTATTGATGCGATTATTCCTCGTATTGGAACATCAGTTACATTTTATGGCGCTGCGGTTGTTCGTCAGTTCGAACAAATGAAAGTATTTTCATCGGTGGAATCACAAGCATTGGTTCGCTCGCGAGATAAGTTGCGTAGTTTGCAGTTGTTAGCAAAAGCAGGAATTGGTATGCCCAAAACAGCATTTGCATCGGCTCCAAAAAATATTGATAATGTGTTGGATCAAGTGGGTGGTGCACCCGTAGTAATTAAGTTATTGGAAGGAACACAAGGTATTGGTGTTATTTTAGCCGAGACGCATAAGTCAGCTAAATCGGTGATAGAATCGTTCCTTGCATTGAAAGCAAATATTTTGGTTCAAGAATTTATCAAAGAAGCAGGTGGTGCAGATATTCGTGCATTCATTGTGGATGGGAAAATTGTGGGTGCAATGAAACGTCAAGGTTTACCGGGTGAATTCAGAAGTAATTTGCATCGTGGTGGAAGTGCCAATGTAATTGAACTTTCTAAAGAAGAACGCGAAACAGCGATTAAAGCTGCAAAAAAATTAGGGTTAGCTATTGCGGGAGTTGACATGTTGCAGTCATCACGTGGACCATTGGTAATGGAAGTGAATTCATCTCCAGGCTTGGAAGGGATTGAAGGAGCAACGGGTGTAGATATTGCAGGAAAAATTATTGAGTATGTAGAACGTAATGAGTTTAATCACGGATAAAATAAAGTATGACCTACATGAACAAAGTTATCCATATTAACGGAACGAACATTCATCCAGGAAGTTCGGCACAAGTAA
This sequence comes from Bacteroidia bacterium, assembly GCA_044337125.1. Classification (GTDB taxonomy): domain Bacteria; phylum Bacteroidota; class Bacteroidia; order 2-12-FULL-35-15; family 2-12-FULL-35-15; genus 2-12-FULL-35-15. Next base: position 72 of record JBIIOB010000039.1, on the reverse strand, counting down.
ATTTAAACTTGTATCAGCTACCAACTAAAACGATTATTGAAATTCCTGTTTATGTATTTCGTTCCATCAAAC
>JBIIOB010000057.1:0-9013 GCA_044337125.1 Bacteroidia bacterium | reverse complement strand
CACGATAAGATGTGTTTTTTAAATTTGATGGAGTGATTGTTTTTGCATCAGCAAGTGGTTGAACAAACATGGTGTATTTACCATTTTCGTATATCACTTCTGTAAAACGCTTTGCTTTTGCATTCACATCTTGCTCAATGATGTTTCGCGAATAGTTTGTGATTGGAAAAGTGCTAGCAACTGTTTTATAATGAGCTGCTGTATCTACATAAGCAATTACGCTATCGAAACGAGCAAGGAAACGATTTCTAATTCCATTTTTATCACTCAAAAAACTAATGTAGTCATTGTCATAATCAGAAGCATATGATTCCTCAATATTGGGTGTGTTTGTAACACGAATTAATACTTTCGATTTTGATACATAATCAAAAGCAAATATGTCTTTTCGTTTTTGAGCATCAGGAATTCTTTTTTTTGCATCGAATGAAAGTGTATCAATTGGGCGATTGGAGGCAAAAACAATTTTTGTGGAGCCGTTTGCAAATCGAGGATTCATGTCATCATAAATATCCTTTGTAATTTGCTCGTATCCGTTGGATGCAGCTGTAAACACAAAGATGTCGCTTTGTCCTTTTTGCACAGCGGACATTACAAATGTTTTACCATCTTCATTGTACGAATAATCCAATATTTTTTCGAATCCAAAAATATTACGTTCGGTTTTGTCTTTGGTTTCTAGTTCATAAGTTGCCATTACAAAATATTCTTTCCGTTCAATAATGTAGGAGAATATTTTACCGCTTGGATGCCAAGCAAGCAGAGGGAATGAAAGGTCGTTGATACGGTCAATTTTGTTTCCAGATTTTAAAATGCGTTTGGCTTTATTTTTTTGAAAATCATATAACCATATTTTGTATTGTCCCATTTCATTGGTTGTATAAATGGCATAATTTCCATCGGGACTGACCTTTACTTGACTGTAAACACGAGTTGATTTAATTTTCGAAAGAATTACTTTTTCAGTAGGGTTATGTTGAGTAGAGTCTTTAACGATGTATTTTGATTTGTAGGAGTCAACACATTCCGCCCATAAATTTTTTATAGAAATCCCCATTACGAAAAGAGTAGAGTTGTCGATGTTGCGACTAACCTTGGTCATATATAGAATATTGGAGATAACAGTCTCTCCGTAATTATCTGCAATGTGTTTCCATAATGCATGGCCAGCAACCACAGCATCGTTACCTTCTAATCGATTAATGTTTTTATATCTGCCTGATAAAATTCCATCTTTTACTTTGTTGTCGATATCCGAATTCCAATCATTGGAAACATAATCAATCAAACCTTTTGTATACCATTCAGGAATGTTCAATAAGGTATTGTTTTTTACCATCTCACGTACATTGCCACCATACATCATTTGCTCAATTAAAACTTGGGCAACACCACTTCTTATCTGTGCATCCAATTTCCCATGGTCACCTTCAAAGTATAGAATTACTTTTGATCCTGCAATTCGAGTAACTCCGCCAGTATTATATTGTTCATCTGTGGATAAACCAATATTGCTTTGTTTGTAATCAGATTGTTTATTGAAAACGATGAATTGAATTTTCCCATCAATGGAATAATCAAATAATTTTTCTACGTCTGTAATTTGCTGTTTGGCAGCTTTGGAAACATAATTTGCTATTTCTTTTCCTTGTTCGTAGAAATAAACATCATAACGTTCGTAACCATAAAAGGTCCAAAAGAAGGTTTTGTATTTCACTCGATTTTTCCCAAAATCGGTTTGGGAGCCACTATAAAATTGTGCTTTTGAGTATAAAAAAATCAAAAGAAAAATTAGTGAAAGGAAAAATCGGATGTTATATGTTTTTGTAAATAGTTTCATAGAATGATTCAAGATGCTAAAATACAAATTAATGCTAGCAATTACAAGCTGATTCTCAATCTTTATCCTGGCCAATTAAATAGTTATCAATCAGTCGAGGAACCGCATATTTCCCAATTTCTGTTTTTTTGATGGTTACACAATTTTGGTCGTTTAATTTAACCATCGACTGATTACAATTAATTTCCCAGAAGCGAGCCATTATTTTTTGATGACTGAGTATGTGTTTATGCTGTTTGGAAACGGATTTTACAATGTATTTAGTATTTCCAATGAGTTTTTTCCACTCTTTAGAGGCTAAAAATTCCTTTTCATTTTTATCAGTAGTGGTTTCAATTAGTGGAAAATCATACAAATTGGTCCAAATATCTTTTCCTGTTCGTTTATGAATAATGATTTCCTTTTTATAATGGAATACTATATAATTAAAGTAGCGAGTTCGAACTTTTGTTTTTTTCTCCTTTATAGGAAGTTCAGCTACTTTTTTCTTCTCAAAAGCATAACACATGGTTTGTAGCGAACAATCACTGCAATTTGGATTTACGGGTTTGCACTGCATGGCTCCAAACTCCATGATGGCTTGATTGTGCAAAGCTGGTTGTATTTTGTCCAATAATTGGTTGGCTAATTCACTGAATTCCTTTTTACCAATGGTGCTATCAATGGGAGTTTCTATACCAAACACTCGCGACAAAACCCGGTATACATTGCCATCAACCACTGCATGCGCTTTGTTAAAAGCAAATGAAGCAATAGCAGAGGCCGTGTATTCACCTATACCTTTTAGTGAAAGGATGGTTTCGAAGGAATCTGGAAATTTCCCTTTATGGTCATTGCTTATAATTTGAGCCGTTGTATGCAAGTTTCGAGCTCGAGAATAATACCCCAATCCTTGCCACAGCTTCATTATTTTGTCATTTTCTGCTTTAGCAAGGTGTTTTACGGTAGGGAACTCGCTTGTGAACTTTAAATAATAGCTCATCCCTTGGTCAACACGCGTTTGTTGTAATATTATTTCCGAAAGCCAAATAAAATAAGGGTCTTTTGTATTCCGCCATGGTAAATCCCTTTTATTTTGCTGGTACCAATTGATAATTTTGGTCGAAAATGCTTTCATAGATGGGCTTTGGGATTTTTTTTAAGTTTGGAAAGCCAAAATTACGATTAAAATTTTTGTTTGACGATTTAAATACTATCTTTGCAGCCCTAAATTAAGTTTTATTGAACTAATTATTTGATTTTAAATAGATTATAGAAGTATGACAAAGGCAGACATCATCAACGAAATCGCAGAAAAAACAGGAATTGAAAAAGTAGCAGTTCAGGCTACTGTGGAAGCTTTCATGAAATCAGTAAGAAATTCAATGGTAGCTGGAGAGAATGTATATTTAAGAGGTTTCGGTAGTTTTATCGTGAAAAAACGTGCTGAAAAAACAGGACGTAATATTTCAAAAAATACAACAATTATAATTCCTGCTCATTATATCCCGGCATTTAAACCGGCTAAAACGTTTTCTGAAAAAGTGAAGAAAAACGTTAAAAAAGAAGTAGCAGCATAATTTAAATCGGATTTCGAACTTCGATAACGCTTGAATTTAATTTGTAAGTTTTTAAAGTTTGAATCTAACATATAAAGATGAAGTCTGTAAACAAAATACAAATTGCTGTAATTGCAGGCTCAATCCTATTAGTCGTTCTTTTATTATTTGCAAATACCAAGCTGCCTTTAAAACAGGAGGCTGAAACTGCTGATCAACATGACCATGCAAATGAAGGAGTAAATATTCTTGATTTTGTTGGAACTGTAAAAGCAAATTTGCTGGAAGGTGAAAAACAAGAAGTGAAAAAATTAGAAGCGGCTATTACAGCTGCAACTGATAAAAAAAGTGCTTACGAAGCCATTATCAATTTTTATGACAATGCTCGCCAGCCGATTCTTGCAGCTTATTATATGGAACAAGCAGCAATTGCTTCTCCAATTGATAGCAACTGGACCTATGCTGGAGCTCGTTATTATTCTGCTATTCAGTTTAGTAAACCTACAGAACATCCAATGCTTTATAAAAAGGCAATTGAATGTTTTGAAAAAACATTAAGCATCAATCCTAAAAATTTAGATGCACGAATTAGTTTAGCAGCTTGTTATGTAGAAGGTTCGGCTGATCCAATGAAAGGTATTGGAATGTTGCGTGAAATTGAAAAGACAGATTCAAACAATGTAAATTTACAATTGAACTTTGCTTTTTTCTCAGAGCGTTCAGGTCAATGGGATAAAGCAATTGCACGTTTCGAAAAAGTGTTAAAAATAAAACCTGATTTTATTGAAGCATTTTTGCACATTGCCGATGCTTACGAACAAAAAGGAGATAAGAAAAAAGCAATCGAGTATTTAGAAAAATATAAAGCTGCTGTGGATGATGTTTCCATCAAAACAGAAGTACAGAATTATATAAATAAATTAGCCCAGTAGGGCCAAGAACAATAAAATAAAGTATTAAACAATTTAAAACCAATTAGCTATGCCAAGCGGTAAAAAAAGAAAAAGACATAAAATGGCTACTCACAAACGTAAAAAACGTTTGAGAAAAAACAGACATAAGAAAAAATAGTCCGATTTAGTTCGGAGTATTTTAAACTTACGTTGCACAGCTTTTTATGCAGAATAGAATGTAAATTCTATTCTGCTAAATAATGCACGTCTGTTTGTATTCTTTTCGGTGCCACCCGAATACTACCTTACTATAAAAAACGTATCCACAGATTCCGTTTATACGGAGTACTGGGATACTTGTATTTATTTAAAAAACTGAACGATTGAATAACGAATTAATAATAGATTCAACACCATCGGAAGTAGTTATTGCATTGCTAAACGATAAGCGCCTTGTGGAGCTTAACCGTGAACGTAGTAACAATAATTTTTCGGTGGGCGATATCTACCTGGGTCGCGTAAAAAAGGTGATGCCAGGTCTAAATGCCGCCTTTGTTGATGTGGGGTACGAAAAAGATGCGTTCTTACATTATCTCGATTTAGGTCCTCAAGCAAATTCATTTTGCAAATACACCAAACTTGTTCAAACTGGAAAACAAACCACTTCCAATTTGATGTATTTTAAAAATGAACCAGATATTGAAAAGGACGGAAAAATTGGAAATGTTTTAAATGCAAATCAACAAATCCTTATTCAAATAGCAAAGGAGCCAATCTCAACAAAAGGACCACGCATTACTACCGAAATTTCATTAGCTGGTAGATATTTAGTGCTGATTCCATTTGCGGAAAAAATTTCTGTTTCTCAAAAAATTAAAACTACGGATGAAAAAAATCGTTTGAAACGATTGATTCAAAGTATTAAGCCAAAAAATTTTGGTGTAATTATCCGTACCGTTGCTGAAGGAAAAAGTGTTGCTGATTTAGATGCAGATTTAAATGATTTGGTAAACAAATGGAATGTTTGTTACGAGGCATTAAAAACAGCTCAACCCCCTCACAAAGTATTAGGTGAAATTGACCGTACATCGGCTATGTTGCGCGATTTGTTAAACGAAAGTTTTAACAGCATTCACGTCAACGATCAAGCAATGTACGATGAGATAAAAACATATCTTAGAACAATTGCTCCCGACAAAGAAAAAATTGCAAAGCTTTACAAAGGTCCTGTTCCGATATTCGATAATTTTGGTGTTGATCGCCAAATAAAAGCATTGTTTGGTAAAACAGTAACTATGAAGAGTGGTGGTTACTTAATTGTAGAGCACACTGAAGCGTTGCATGTGATTGATGTAAATAGTGGAAACAGAGCTAAGTCGGATAACAATCAAGAAACAAATGCTTTAGAAGTAAATTTGGAAGCAGCAGTAGAAGTTGCACGTCAGTTGCGTTTGCGCGATATGGGTGGAATTATTGTTGTCGATTTTATTGATTTGCATAGTGCCGATAACCGAAAACTTTTATTCGATAGAATGAAAGATGAGATGTCAAAAGACCGTGCAAAACACAATATTTTACCTCCAAGTAAATTTGGTTTGATCCAAATTACACGTCAGCGTGTTCGTCCGGAAATGAATGTAGTGACCGTTGAAAAATGTCCTACATGTGGTGGAAGTGGCGAAATTCAAGCTAGTATTTTGTTAGTAGATCAAATCGAAAATAATTTACGTTATATCCTTAAAGAACAAAATGAAGCAGGTGTTACACTTTGTGTTCACCCTTATTTGGAAGCGTATTTAACCAAGGGGAATTTCTTTACATCTATCAGACGTAAATGGAATAAAAAGTTTGGTAAATCTATTCAAATCCGACCTGTATCATCTTACAATTTCTTAGAATATCGTTTTCTAAATAAAAGCGATGATGAAATTAAAATGTAAAACAAAAAGCCCAATCAATTGATTGGGCTTTTTGTTTTACTATATCAAAGTACTTTTTTCATTTATGACACTTAAGCTCATTTTTTTTCCGAGCAGTACTGCCAGATTTCTATCAATGTGTCCACATGGAAAATTAAAACAAACAGGATAATTATATTCTTTCACCGCATCTAAAATAATTTCTTCTGCAAATTTTCCGAATGGAATGGCATTGTCTTTCATATCACTCATGCCGCCAACTATCAAACCTGCTAGTTTGCTCAGTTTTCCAGAACGTTTTAGATTGATCATCATTCGATCAACATGGTATAAATATTCATCCAAATCTTCGATGAATAGAATTTTATTGGCGGTATCGATATCTGAAGTACTACCACACAAAGCATAAATCAAGGATAAATTTCCTCCAACGATAATTCCTTCTGCATTTCCTGTCCTATTTAATGCATGTGATTCGAATGTGTAATTCATTGTTTCGCCAAACAGCAATTTACGAAGGGATTCAGTGGCTTCCTCATGTTTGGTGAAATTAATGGGCATTGTTGCATGTAGTGTTTGAATACCCATGTTGTGAATATGTGAATGCAACACAGTAATATCACTATAACCAATTACCCATTTAGGATGTTGTTTGAATTTTGTAAAATCAATCGCATCAATTATTCGAACCGTTCCATATCCTCCTCTGGCACTTATAATGGCTTTTACAGAAGTGTCGTCAAGCATTTCTTGCAAATCGGCTGCACGTTCAGCATCTGTTCCTGAAAATTGATGCTCGGCATTAAAAAGATTTTTTCCGAATACGACTTCTAATCCCCAGCTTTTTAAGATAGCAACTGCAGGCTCAAGCTCTTCTTTGCTTATTTTCCGAGCACTTGCAATAATCGCAATTTTATCGCCTTTTTGTAAATGTGGAGGTTGAATTAAATTCATAGTCAATTTGTGTGTGTTGTCATTGCGTCCCGATAGCTATCGGGATATCGAGAAAGTGATAAGAAAACCTATATTGATTTACAATCATCCAAATTAATCGGATATTTGTAAAAAAAATACCATGCCTAAAACTGATATACTTTCACCAACCGATGTAACAAAGCTAATCAAAACTTTTTATGGTAAGTTATTGGTGAGCCCAATAAAACATCATTTTGAAAAGTTAAATTTAGAGGAACATCTTCCTCGTGTCGATAGCTTTTGGAATGCAACCCTTTTTCCTGAATATGCTTATGCTCAAAATTTGATGGAAAAACACATGCATTTACCCTTTCAAAAAGAAGATTTTAAGATTTGGTTAGCATTGTTTTGGGAGAGTGTAGATGAGCTGTATAGTGGACCAAACGCAGAAACTACCAAAAATAGAGCATCTAGCATTTCTTATATTATGAAGAAGAAGCTACTCAAGGATTAATGATTATATTTGTGTATCTATTTAATATTAAAAAAAGCTTTTTTCTCCATTAAGGAAAAGGTTTGAAAACGTTTATGAGTTATAAAAGACATTTAGTTACAGCAGCACTTCCTTATGCCAATGGTCCAGTTCATATTGGGCATTTGGCAGGTTGTTATTTGCCTGCAGATATTTACGTGCGTTATTTGCGTTCGAAAGGGGAGGATGTGAAATTTATTTGTGGATCGGACGAACACGGTGTACCCATTACTATTAAAGCAAAAAAAGAAGGCATTACGCCTCAACAAGTGGTGGATAAATACCACAAAATCATGGGTGATGCATTCAATGGTTTTGGTATTTCATTCGATATTTATTCTCGTACCTCATCACCAACGCATCATGCAACTGCTTCTGAATTTTTTAGGACCTTGTACGATAAAGGTGTATTTCAGGAAGAAGTAACGGAGCAGTATTTTGATGAAAAAGCAAATCAATTTTTAGCTGATAGATACATCATTGGAACCTGTCCAAAATGTGCCAATGAAAATGCATACGGTGATCAATGCGAAAAATGTGGTACTTCATTAAATGCTACGGATTTAATAAATCCAAAATCAACATTGAGTGGAGAAAAGCCTGTTTTGAAAAAAACAAAGAATTGGTTTTTGCCTTTGGATAAAATGCAGCCACAAATTGAAGCATTTATTGAATCGCATAAAGATTGGAAAACAAATGTGTATGGACAATGCAAAAGCTGGTTAAATGCAGGTTTGCAGCCTCGAGCAATGACACGCGATTTGGATTGGGGTGTTAAAGTTCCTGTAGATGGAGCCGATGGAAAAGTGTTATACGTTTGGTTTGATGCACCTATTGGTTATATTTCAGCTACAAAAGATTTAACTCCAGATTGGGCAACCTATTGGAAGGATAAAGAAACCAAGTTGGTTCACTTTATTGGAAAAGACAATATTGTTTTCCATTGCATTATTTTTCCTGCTATGTTAATGGCCGAAGGTTCATATATATTGCCAGAGAATGTTCCTGCAAATGAATTTTTAAATCTTGAAGGTGATAAAATTTCAACATCTCGTAATTGGGCGGTGTGGTTGCACGAATATTTACTCGAGTTTACTGATAAGCAAGATGTGTTGCGTTACACCCTTTGTGCAAATGCTCCAGAAACAAAAGACAATGATTTTACTTGGAAAGATTTTCAAGCAAAAAACAACAATGAGTTGGTAGCTATCCTAGGAAATTTTGTAAACCGTACACTTGTACTTACACATAAATATTACGAAGGAAAAGTTCCTGATGCAGCTGAATATACCAAAACAGATGTCTTGTTATTGGAAGAAATGAGTAAATATCCTGCTAAAATTGCAGCAAGTATTGAACAATATCGTTTCCGCGAA
>JBIIOB010000383.1:0-3045 GCA_044337125.1 Bacteroidia bacterium | reverse complement strand
TGTTCCAATTGTATTGGCCGCATTGCCTGCTGATACTACCAATGTAAAAAATTCATTCATCAATTTAAATACAGCATTATCTACTTACGAAAATCATTTTGGTCCCTACATGTGGAATAGAGTAGGGTATTGCATGGTGCCATTTAGTTCGGGTGCTATGGAACATGCTACCAATATTGCTTATCCAAAAGCAACTGCCACAGGAACATTGCAATATCAAACGTTGTATGCGCATGAATTATCGCATCATTGGTTTGGCGATTTAGCAACCTGCCGTACTGCCGAAGACATGTGGTTGAACGAAGGATGGGCACGCTATTGCGAATTTTTATTTACCGAAACACTGAGTGGTTATGCTAGTTATTTATCGGCTGTGCGCAGCAACCACGAAGACAATTTGCATTTTAATATTGTGAAAGAAGGCAACTTAAGCTTGTCGAATATTCCACATGAATTTACCTATGGCGATCATGTTTACAACAAAGGTGCCGATGTAGCACATACAATGCGTGGGTATTTGGGCGATAGTTTGTTTTTCCATTCCGTTAAAACGTATTTAGGTCAACACAATTATACCGATGTATCTAGCACCGACTTTATGAATTCATTAACAACAGCTTCGGGTGTTAACATGAGCGATTTTTTTAACGACTGGGTATTTAATCCAGGCTGGTGCCATTTTTCAATCGATTCATTTACGGTTGTTCCACAAACAGGTAACTATCAAGTGACAGTTTATCTAAAACAAAAATTAACTTCAGCTCCCAATTTTTATCAGAATGTTCCATTGAACATCACGTTTAAAGACGCTGCTTTAACTGAGTTTAAAGCGCCTGTGGTAATGAGCGGACAATTTGGAACGTATACAATTACGGTTCCTTTTAATCCAGCTTTTGTAGCCGTAAACATGGATGAGAAAATTTCGCATGCTGTTGCGCCCGATTTTAAAATCATTAAAAATGTAGGTGCATCTAATTTTTCGAATGCTAAAATGAACCTAACAATAAATAGCATTGTTGATTCTGCTTTTGTGCGTGTGGAGCACAACTACACTGCTCCCGATTCTATGAAAACACCTAATCTAGGTTTCATTTTGTCACCGAATCATTATTGGAAAGTAGACGGTATTTTACCTAGTACATTTAAGGCAAAAGCAACTATAAGTTATGATGGTCGCACAACAAGTTTTTCTGGAAACATGTGGTTGGACGATCAATTGATCACAACTTACGAAGATAGTTTGGTGTTGATGTATCGTAGAAATGCAGCTGACGATTGGCGCGTATTTCCTTACTATACCAAAAACATACAATCCAACAACAATGATAAACGCGGACAAATTGTAATTGATTCTTTACGCTTGGGCGAATATGTATTTGCAATGAAAGATGGAGCTGTTGGTATCAATGAGAGTTTAGTAGAAGGCACTGATGAATCAATGCTTGTTTATCCTAACCCTGCACAAAATGAAATCAAAGTCGACCTAAAAAACATACAATCGAAGGCAAGCGACAACTTGATGTATACATTAACAACCATAGAAGGAAAAACGGTTTTAACGGGTAAAATAGCTGCCAAACAGCAGTTGTTGAGTATTGATGTATCTAGCCTGCAGTCGGGCATTTACCTCGTTTCAATCAATAAAAATAATAAATTGGCAACACAGCAAAAAATTGTAGTGCAACGTTAAACAAAACTGTAAAGTATTTGTTTATAGAACATTGCAGTATCATTATGGGATATAAAAGCACACAAGAATGTATTGATGACCTCGAAAAAAATGGTCATTTGGTCCGTATCAAAGAGGAAGTAAGTTCCGATTTAGAGATGGCTGCAATTCATTTGCGTGTGTTCGAAAAAAACGGTCCTGCTATTTTATTTGAAAACATAAAAGGTTGCAATTTCAAAGCTGTATCCAATCTTTATGGAGATGTAAACCGTAGTAAATTTATTTTCAGAGATACACTGGATAAAATTAAAGTGTTGGTTGATATTAAAAACAATCCGCTCGAAGCCATCAAACATCCGCTAAAATATGTGAATGTTGCTCGAATTGCTTTTTCGGCATTGCCTAAAAAATCACATTTTAACAATCCTGTACTCAAAAATAAAACTACCATTTCGGCATTGCCACAAATTAAATGTTGGCAAAACGATGGTGGCGCATTTATTACTTTGCCATTGGTTTATACCGAAGATATTGATCAGCCAGGCGTGATGCATTCCAATTTAGGAATGTACCGTATTCAGCTAAGTGGCAACAATTATGTAAAAGATAAAGAAGTAGGATTGCACTATCAATTGCATCGTGGTATTGGTGTTCATCAAACAAAAGCCAACGCAAAAAATCAACCCTTGAAGGTGAGTATTTTTGTTGGCGGACCTCCATCCTTAACACTTGGAGCAGTGATGCCATTACCCGAAGGAATGAGTGAGCTTACCTTTGCAGGAGCATTGGGAAAACGTAGGATTCGATATACCTATGATGATGAAGGTTATGCAATAGCATCAGACGCTGATTTTGTAATCACCGGTGATGTGTATCCAAATGACAACAAGCCCGAAGGGCCTTTTGGTGATCATTTGGGTTACTATAGTTTAACTCATGATTTTCCTGTTATGCACGTAAAAAATGTTTATCACCGTGATGGTGCTATTTGGCCAGTCACTGTGGTGGGCCGACCACCACAAGAAGATACCGCTTTTGGTAATCTAATTCACGACATTGCTGGTAATGCCTTACCGCTCGAAATTCCAGGTTTAAAAGATGTACATGCTGTGGATGCCTCTGGTGTTCATCCTCTGCTTTTAGCAATTGGTAGCGAGCGTTACACGCCTTATTACAATGAACGTAAACCACAAGAAATTTTAACCATTGCCAACCATATTTTAGGTTCGGGACAATTGAGTTTAGCAAAATATTTATTCATCATTGCTGGTGAAGACAATCCAGCATTAACCACACACGAGGTAGCCGATTATTTTAAACATGTGTTGGAACGTGTGGATTGGACCAGAGATTTACATTTTCATACACGCACCACC
>JBIIOB010000382.1:0-3054 GCA_044337125.1 Bacteroidia bacterium | reverse complement strand
TAAGTTACATATTCCATAAAAAAAATAAAACCCCAAAATTGGGGTTTTTAGTAGCGAGATCGGGAGTTGAACCCGAGACCTCAGGGTTATGAATCCTGCGCTCTAACCATCTGAGCTACCTCGCCATATTGTATTTTAACTCTTTATTCGTTGAACCCGAGTCCGCCCGAGGCGGATATGAATCCAGCTCTTCAATTGGCAGCTACCTCGCCATATTGTATTTTAACTCTTTATTCGTTGAACCCGTGTCCGCCCGAGGCGGATATGAATCCAGCTCCTCCATTTGCAGCTACCTCGCCATATTGTATTTTAACTCTTTATTCGTTGAACCCGTGTCCGCCCGAGGCGGATATGAATCCAGCTCCTCCATTGGCAGCTACCTCGCCATATTGTATTTTAACTCTTTATTCGTTGAACCCGTGTCCGCCCGAGGCGGATATGAATCCAGCTCTTCAATTGGCAGCTACCTCGCCATATTGTATTTTAACTCTTTATTCGTTGAACCCGAGTCCGCCTGAGGCGGATATGAATCCTGCGCTCTAACCAATCAAAAGATGCTTGTAAGCACCTCGTAATTGGTTTTGAGGGCGCAAATATAGTATTAATCTTTTCACATAAAAAAATCTGCGCAATATTTTTACAAGATTTGCCTATTGACAGAATGATATTTTTTTATATATTGCAAGAGTTTTGTTCTAAAAAGACAAGAAAATGGGCAAGAATCAAAAAAATAAAAAACAAGCAAAACCTGCTAAAAAAGCAGGAAAGAAAGCTGCAAAGCCTTCTCCGGTTAAAAAGACGGCAGCGAAAGCAAAACCGTCCAAACCTGCTTCTAAAATAAAGTCAAAAGCTGTTAAAGGGAAAGTAGTTAAGGCTGCTAAACCTGTGAAATCTGCCCGTACGGCAGGTGCAAAAGCTGTTGCAAAGAAAAACGTGGTAAAATCGAAAAAAGTAACTCCTAATAAATCAAAGGTTTCAAAAGTAAAAGTACAAACCAAAGCAGCTAAGCCTAAAGCAAAAGCTGTAAAAAGCGCTAAACCAGTTGTTAAATCGAAGGTAAAAGCGAAAGTTGTAAAACCTGTTGCTAAACCTTTGAAGAAATCAGCCAAACCGGTAAAAGCAATTAAAGTTGTAAAAAAAGCAGAAAAAGTAAAACCTGCTAAGCCAGTAAAAGTTGAAAAGAAAAAAGAATTAAAAGTACCTGCAAAGCCTGTAAAAGAGGTTAAAAAGCCAATTGCTGCTATTGAATTGCCGAAGTCGAAACCTGAAAAAGTAAAAAAAGGAAAAGGCGGACGTAAGCCAAAGAAAAAAGATGGGGATGATGATGAGCCAGAAATTGGGGATGATGCATTTATTGAAGAAATTATAAAAAGTGTTAAGCCAACTAAAAATGGCCCGAAACAACCAAAAATAATTAAAACATTCATCAACCCGATGACTGCTTTAACTCCTGTTGATTCAGGAAAAAAAGGTTCAATTCCTAAAAAAGAACCAAAAGGAAAATTTGAATTAGAGTACGTTGTAAGAACATCTGCAGGTATTTTATATGAATTTTTGTCTTCACCAAGCGGCTTATCAGAATGGTTTGCAGATGATGTAAACATTCGTGATGGTATCTTTACATTCTTCTGGGATGGAAGTGAGCAAAAAGCAAAATTGTTGGCATTAAAAGAAGAGAAATTTATTCGCCTTTCTTGGGTTGATAAACCAGATGGTTATTATTTCGAATTCAAAATTGAGAAAGACGAATTAACAGGTGATATCTCTTTGATTATTGTTGATTTTGCTGATGAGGCTTCAGATGAACAAACATCAAAACGACTTTGGGATTCTCAAGTGAACAAATTTCTTCATGTAATCGGTTCATTCTAAAAAGAAATAGCTTGATGTTGTAAATATTCAATTATTTTTGCAACAACATTCTGCTTGTGAAAACAATCGTCAAACAAAACCGAACCTTTCTTTTCCTATACCTTATATTTATTATAATTGGTGCTGTATTGTTGATTTCAACAACTAAGCACCAATTACATTTATTATTCAATCAGTTTCACAATTCCTTTTTAGATTCTTTTTTTTATTACGCAACATTCTTAGGTGATGGAATTGCCGCTGTACTTGTTGTTATCATGTTTTTGGCCGTGAAGTACCGAATAGCTCTCGTAATTGCAGTATCAAACCTTATTGCAGCATTGATAACACAAACTTTAAAACATACTATTTTTGATGATGTGGTTCGTCCGAAAAAGTTTTTTGAAGGAATTCAAGACTTATATTTTGTTCCTGGTGTAGAAAATTACATGTACAACAGTTTTCCATCTGGTCATACTACTTGCGCATTTGCCTTGTATTTTTCATTAGCATTGTTTACCAAAAATAAATGGATTGAATTTTTATTGTTTTCGATAGCATTGATTGTTGGCTATTCTCGTGTTTATCTTTCACAACACTTCTTTATTGATATTTATGTAGGTTCCATCATTGGTGTTTCAACAACACTGCTTGTTTATTTCTTGTTTAGAAACCTAAAAGCACAGTGGTTAGACAAATCATTAATCAACTCATTCAACGCAAATTAATGAATCAATCAATTTTACGATACAACATTTACATAGCCATCATAGCATCTTTGTTATTCATTCCTTTTTTGGGAAATGTTCATTTGTTTGATTGGGATGAAATTAATTTTGCTGAATGCGCTCGTGAAATGCTTGTTACTGGCGATTACTTTTCGGTGAAGATTAATTACTTGCCATTTTGGGAAAAGCCTCCTGTATTTATTTGGATGCAAGCCTTGTCCATGAAAATGTTTGGTGTGAATGAATTTGCAGCGCGTTTCCCGAATGCCATCGCAGGTATTATTACCTTATTAGTGCTTTTTAATATTGGCCGAAAATTATTCGATGTTCGTTTTGGTTTGTTATGGACCTTAATTTATGCTGGTTCTTTTTTACCTCATTTTTATTTTAAGTCGGGTATTATTGATCCTTGGTTCAATTTGTTTATTTTTTCTGGAATCTATTATTTTATTGAATTCACCAATAACAACAGTAC
>JBIIOB010000381.1:0-3061 GCA_044337125.1 Bacteroidia bacterium | reverse complement strand
CTAAAGTCTCCGCTACGGTTTTTTGAGTTGCACAAGTACTAATAGCATCAATAAAAGCCTGACTATCATTTGCTATCAGTAGATTTTTTCCTTGCTCATAATCAATACCTTCAGCTCCAATGGAGGTTGAAATAATTGTTTTCCCTAACGACATCCCTTCAATAATTTTAACACGCATTCCACCTCCTGAAAAAAGTGGAACCAACATAATCGATTTTGAATTTATAAACTTTTGAGAATCGGGTACTTCTCCCAAAATAACTACATTTTGCATTTTGTAATCTAATAGCCATTGAGGCATATTTCGTCCAGCCAAATAAAATTTTAATTCTGGATTTTTTTGCTGCACTTTCATCCAAACATTCTCCAAAACCCATTTAATACCTTCAGCATTGGGCATCCAATCCATTGCACCAATGTGGAAAACAGATGGATATTCCAAACTGGTATTATCTAATTTATAATTCTTTAAATCAATACCAAACGGGATGTTAATAATTGGCAATTGACAGCCATCCTTTTTAAATTGTTTTGCATCAATATCAGTAATCGTAGCAATGGCATCGTATTTATTTAACATTCCAATTTCATACTGCTTCAACCGTTTTGAAAGCAAATTCAAATACCATTTTTTTATTGGATTGGAAGTATTATCGGCTAATCGCTCCCAGATCATATACTCCACATTTTGAGAACGCAATACAATTTTTGCTTTCGAAAATTTCCTAATGGTTTCAACATAAGGGGCTACCCACAATGTTTCTAGTTGTATTATATCAAATTGGTTCGTTTCCAATATCGAAATCAGTTTAGATTCAAATTTTTCCGAATAAAAGCGCGATATGTTGTACGATTTATTCGAAAATAAATTCAAAAAGGCATCTATCGGCTTAATGGATGTATCAATAAAAACTGATTCATAATTAGTCCTTTTAATATAATTGGCATCTAAAAGTTTCTCATCCACAAAGTGTTTGGGAGTATTAATCGCTAACACTTTTACAGTATTTCCAACCTCAATTAATCCATTGGTAAGAATATTCATTGCAACACTACCTCCGTCTTTGGGAGGAAAGGGTGTTTTGCTGCAAATTTGTAAAATGTTCATCGTTTTTTAGAAAGTGTTAATCAGCCACAAATATAACAAATGAAAAACACTCTTTGTTATTAATAATGAATGCTTATTTTTGCTTAAATAAACAAAAAATGGCATTTATTGACAAGTATCTAATTACTGGATTTTCAGGATTTGTAAGCAAGCACTTCTTAGACTATCTAGAACGAAATAAAATTGCAGCAGAAGTAAAAGGTATAGATGTTAATCTTCCTGATTTTGAATTGAATAAATTTCAATCAATTCACTGTAGCTTTCAACAAGTTGATCTCTTAAATAAGGAGGAAGTAGAAGCTGTTATTCGCGAATTTAAGCCTAATTATATTTTACACCTTGCATCCTATAGCAGTGTTGCCTTTAGTTGGAAAAATCCTGTTGTTAGCTTCACAAACAATACCAATATTTTCCTAAATTTAATTGAATCGGTAAGATTAGCTGATTGCAACTGCCGAATCCTTTCTATTGGTTCTTCTGAAGAATATGGTAATGTAAATGAAGGAGATTTGCCTCTTAAAGAAAATCAACAATTAAAACCATTAAGCCCTTACGCAGTTGCAAGGGTTTCTCAAGAAATGCTTTCAAAGGTTTATAGTGATAGTTTCAACCTCGATATTATTATGACTCGCTCTTTTAACCATATTGGAACGGGCCAAAAAGACATATTTGTAGTTCCATCCTTTGCCAAGCAGTTAATTCAGCTAAAAAGAAACACTGGAGGGAAAATGGAATTAATAACTGGAGATACTACCATCATTCGTGATTTTATTGATGTAAAAAGCGTTGTGGAAGCTTATTACTTGTTATTTAAAAAAGGCAAAAAAGGAGAAATTTACAATATTTGTAGTGGAAAAGGTTCGTCTTTAAATGAAGTAATTAAAACGATGACCTCCATTTTAAACATCTCTATTACGCATACCATCGACTCTAATTTAGTGCGACCAAATGACAATAAAATTATCATTGGCTCAAACGACAAAATAACAAAAGATACAGGTTGGAAAAACACAATTAGTCTTGAAGATAGCCTAAAAGAAATCATTCATCACCTCGAAACAACTGAAAAATAAATTCAACTATTTTTTTCTCGTAAAAAAATTCTTGATCGGAGTAATGTATGCATCAGCATTGAACAAATTACTATCCGAGGTTGCTTTGTAGGTCAGAAAAATCCCAATTGGTAATAAAATAATGGTTGCTAACCACATTCCTTGATAAGGAGGAATCTCGCCTTCTTTGGCTAATTTCTCACCAGTAATGGAAAGGATGTGAAAAATTAAAAAGAAAATAATTGAAACCACCATTGGCATTCCTAATCCACCCTTCCGAATAATTGCACCCAGAGGAGCACCAATAAAAAATAATACAACACAAGCAATTGACAACGTAAATTTCCGATGCCATTCGGTATTAAACTTATCTACTGAAAAAACATCCGATTCATATTCGCTACTTACAGATTCTGTATAGGCTTTGGCACTTCGGGCAATATTAGAAGCAATTTCAATCGCATTTAATTTTTGTGCTTTAGATAAATCCGCAAAAGCAACTTTGCTTTTTATTTCCTGAGTATTAGCAGCCAGTTGAGCCGATTTTGAATAATAGGTTTGATTAAGCTGCTTTCCAAATTCAATCTTACGTTTTTCGATTTTAATTTTAAGTGAGTCAACTGCATTGTTAAGTTGCGACAAATTCATCATTTGAGCGTTGTTCTTAAACAAAGCTTCGTCTGTTCTCGACATTTTAAATTCCGATAAATCGAATCGTATAATTCGCTCCTCAAATTTATCTCTGATTAATGGGTGAGTTTCAGCGTCTTTTGCATTATCTGCCATTTCTTTATAACTCACACCTTTTTTCAAGGTAATCACTAAAAACATTTTATCAGGAGTTTGCTCCATCACCCCTGTTTCGGCAGATAAAACAATATTATTACCTTGCATAGCACGA
>JBIIOB010000380.1:0-3062 GCA_044337125.1 Bacteroidia bacterium | reverse complement strand
TTAATCCATCACCATCCATTACCCAAGCAACATAAACACCACCAGAATTAATGGTTATAGGTGTAGGTAAAGTGGATGTATTCCATGATGCAATTGCAACTATTGAAGGCCCCATATACACAGAATCTAATTTTGTTCCTGCTGCACCAGCGGTTCCATTATCATCGTAAACAACCATAGAATAACCAGCAAAATTAGGATTATCAACAATGTAAGTATACATTTCAGTTAACTTACATGGATAGAATGGCGGTTTAAAATAGATTGCAGCACCACCATTACCACCTTGCCAACTCAATCCTCCTAATCCAGCTTCTACTCCATTATCATATGACAATCGAATGGTAGTTAATGTTGTATCAACCACCACCAATTCTTGAATTTTTTGATCATTACTAGGTGTAAAATCACCAACCAATTGAGTATTCGTTTTGAATTGGAATGTTCCTACACTAACAGGACTAAATGTACTTGCTGCAGTTATTACTTGTGTTTGTCCAGGTGTTAATGCCCCTGTTGCTGTAGTATTTTGAACTTGTACTGCATTTGCAGCATTTAAAACACGCGTGAAGACATTAAAAGATGCCAAATTTTGATTACCAGTATTCTTTACTTCAGTGGTCATACTAAAAGCAGAACCATTTTTTGATAAAAAGGCACCACCTGTTTCTGCATTATCATTATAAGTCGTGGATGCATCTAAAACGGAGAAACTTGTACTACTTGGATAATAATATTTTATCGCATAGCTTGATGGGGGTAATACATCGTATGAATGTTGTAAACCAATATTTCCAGAATTGTTTTCAATTCCTATGCTAGAATAAGATACCAAATTTGATGGAGCACCACTTTGTGTTTGGTATTGATAGGTAATTGAACTGTCAACTGCACTTAATATAACTTGAAACGTATTACTTCCAACCCAACCTGGTGCGTTTGGATCCCAAAATGGAACATCAATATAAGATACAACTAAGGTATCATTTGTTGGATTTGTCCATCTCCAGCATTTTGCATTGTTACCTGGATCAAAAATTAAATCCGATGTCATAATTGCCAAGTAATTTTGAGGCAATGAAGTAGATGGTATTGTTGGAAATGGATGAGAAATTTGTCCATTTGTAAAACCAATATAACCATTTGATCCTACCCAAAATTGAGTAACATCATACCAATAATAATGAAATGGAAAACCAATTGGAAATGAACCTTTGATATTATCATCTGCCAAAAAGCGAACCTCTGAAACACCTGGTAATGGTAAAATGTCTATCCAGTTGTACGCTGGACCTTGTGGATCATTACTATCTCTCCAGATATATCCATAAGTATCTGGTCCTCCTGTGGTTTGTGCCTGCAAGAAGGTAGTCGAGCAAACAAAAGTTAAAATTAGTGTAGCAATTTTTTTCATTTCAATAGGTTTGTTAGTTAGTATAACAAATATATCAAAATTTATGAAAATTTAAAGGGAAATAGGAGATTAAAAAGGGCTATTTTAAAGTATCAGTAATACTTTTCCCTTCATCATTAACCACTTGAGCTACTTCTGTAACTTGGCGTTTAACACTTTGATTGGCTTTGTCAATCTCGGATTGAATTTCAGAGGTATGCTTTTTGATTTCATCCGCCAAACCTCCTGTGTTTTTCTGAATTTCGCTCTGAATTTGTTCTTTAGCATCATTCAACTCTCTCAACCCTCTCCCCAAGCCTTTTGCGATACCAGGCAACTTATCTGAACCAAACAACATAAGCATAACAATAACGATAAGGAAAACCTCACCTCCACCCATATTCAAAAAAAGCAGTATTGAATTCAGCATTACTTGCATCTATTTATGGCACAAAAGTACAAAAAAATAAACCCGATAAATTGCTTTACCGGGTTTATTAAAATTATTCTGTAAAAGGATTATTTTTTATCCTCTTCATTTTTAGTTTTTTCCAAATCAATAACGATTGGAGTTGCAATACAAATTGAAGAATAAGTACCAATTGCAATACCAATTAACAATGCAAACGAGAATCCCCTGATGGTTTCACCACCAAAAATAAAGATCGCTAACATTACAAAGAAAATGGTTAAAGCGGTATTGATTGTACGACTCAATGTACTGTTCAATGCGAAATTAATAACGCGTTCTCTTTCATGTTTATCTAAATCTGATTTATTACGCTCAGTTAAATACTCACGAATACGGTCGAATACAACAACGCTATCCACCATCGAGTAACTCATTACCGTTAAAATTGCCGCAATGAAATCCTGTGTGATTTCCAAAGAGAATGGTAATATACCATCAAAAATTACATAAACAGAAAGTACAATTGCAACGTCATGGAACAATGCCACAACTGCACCTAAACCATACTGCCATTTTTTGAATCGAATAAAAATGAACACGAACATTACCAAACATGATAACAATACTGCCCAAATAGCTTTCTCTTTGATATCACGAGAAACTGTTTCTCCCACTTTTTGAGAACTCATAATCTCGTATTTTGTTCCCAAGGTTTTCAAACCATCATTTAACTTACCTTCTACTTTTGCTTCAGCATCCTCTGAACCATCAGCAATTAAATAAGTTGTAGTAATACGTTGCTGAGAACTTTCACCATATGTTTTAACTTCAGGAGCTTCACCATCAAATGCAGTAGTTAAAGCTGAACGAACTTCATCAGTAGATTTTGTATCATCAAAACGTACTACATATGAACGACCACCTTTAAAGTCAACACCTAAGCTAAATCCACCTTTTGTAACATAAGCAAAAATCCCTGCTGCAATTACTAGTGAAGAGAAGATGTAATATAATTTACGTTTTCCAACAAAGTTGATGTTGATTTTTTTGAAAGCACCATCTGTAAATTTGTTTGAGAATGGAATTGCTCTGTTTTTTTCTAACCAACGATCGAAAACGATACGAGTAATGAAAATTGCACAGAATAATGAAGAAACAATACCAATCATTAATGTAGTAGCAAAACCTTGGATTGGTCCTGAACCAAACACAAATAAGATAATACCTAACAATAAACCAGTAATATGAGAATCGATT
>JBIIOB010000048.1:0-9638 GCA_044337125.1 Bacteroidia bacterium | reverse complement strand
TTGAAACATTGATAGCATGATAAAAACAAAACCAGTGAAAAGCAATAATAGCACCTATTCCAATCAATTGAAGAATATCCTTTTTAACAAGGCTAATGCTTTGACGAATCATTAACAAATAGATACCAACTGTAATTACTGTTAGCAACATTCTAATCCATACCAATTGGTACGCGATTATCCCCTCAATATTTATGAGTTTACCTAGAATAGGTGACCAACCCCAAATAAAAACGATGAAGTGTAGTAATAATAAATTTTTGTGTTTGCTAATCATAAAAAAAAATGCTGCTATTGTTTTTAATAGCAGCACAAATATAAGATAACTATTTTACTGATGGCTTATTCAAAACGATTACTAATTTCGGCCTCCAAATAATTTTTCAATTCTTCTAACTCAACCATATTAACAACCTCCGAAGCAAAAGCATGCATCAACAGTTTTTTAGCACTCGCTTCGCTTAAACCTCTAGCTCGTAAATAAAATACTTGATCCTCATCCAATTTTCCTGTTGATGTACCATGTGAACACTTTACATCATCAGCGTAAATTTCAAGTTGTGGCTTTGTATTGATAGTTCCATCATCGCTTAGCAAAATATTTTTGTTCGACTGAAATGCATTTGTTTTTTGTGCATCCTTTCGTACATAGATTTTACCATTAAATGTAGCAGCCGACTTCTCATCAATAATCCCTTTGTACAATTCATTGCTATTGCAATTTGGTTTACGATGATCCACCAAGGTGTGATTATCCACTACCTGATTTCCTTTTGTAAGATACAAGCCATTCAAATGTGATTCAATAAACTCATCATCCAAAACAATCGTTAAATTATTACGAACCAATGAGCCACTTAACGTAAAATTATTTGTAGAAAAAATGCTTTGTTTCTTTTGATAAACCTGGGTAGTGTTTACCAAATTTCCAGCATCTCCTTCATCCTGAATTTTATAATGTTTTACATTCGCATTTGCTGCAACCACAATTTCGGAAAGAATATTATTAAAAATCTTTCCTGAATTATTTGCTATCACAAATGATTCAACGATTGTTACTTGAGCATTCTCTTCAACTACCACTAAATTCCGAGTATTTATTATGGTGGGTGTTGTAGACGAATTAATATGAATTATGTGTATAGGAGCTTCAACTACCGCACTTTTGGAAACGTGAACAAACACACCTCCACTAGCTAATGCTGCATTTAGTGCTATAAATGAATCACTTGTAACATCCGCATATTTTGAATAATGTGTTTTAAATGTGTCCAGATTAGTTGCATCAGAAATATTCTGAATAATTAATCCCTTTGGAAGATCACCAAGTTTAGAATATTTTGCTGAAAACAATCCGTTTTCAATTACAAGTACAATTGCATTTTTCAAAATGGAAGTTGCTTCCAGTTGTTTAGAATCGATAGCTGTGGAAGAAGAGAAAGCAAAATCTCCTTTCAAGGCCAATTCCATGTTCACATACTTGTACTCTTCACTTTTTCTTCCAGGAATACCTAGTTTAACAAATGAGTCGAGCGCATTTTTTCGAACAGCATTATCACCAAAAAATGAATTTTTATTCAATTCAAATTCGGAAATGATTTTTTCTTTTATAGATACTTTTGTAATTGTTTCCATTTTAATTTTTTCTCTTGCAGCAAAAAATAATTATGCTCCAACTTCTTCTTTAATAAAATCGTATCCTTTTTCTTCTAGCTCCAATGCCAATTCTTTAGTGCCCGACTTAACTATCTGCCCCTTGTACAACACATGAACAAAATCAGGAACAATATAATCCAACAAACGCTGGTAGTGAGTAATTACGATTGTTGCATTCTCTTTCGTTTTTAATTTATTTACTCCATTTGCAACAATTCGCAAAGCATCAATGTCCAATCCACTATCTGTTTCATCCAAAATAGATAACATTGGATTTAACATGGCCATTTGAAATATTTCATTTCTTTTTTTCTCTCCACCACTAAAACCTTCATTCACACTGCGGTTTGCTAAACTTCCTTGTAATTCAACAAGTGCCTGTTTCTCTTTTACCAACTTTAAAAAGTCCTTTGCTTCCATTGGAGGCAATCCTTTGTATGCTCTAATTTCACTTAAAGCGGTTTTCAAAAAGTTAATATTACTAACACCTGGAATTTCCACAGGGTACTGAAATGCTAAAAACACTCCTTCTCTTGCTCTATCTTCAGGCGCTAGTTCCAATAAATTTTTTCCATTAAAAATAACCTCTCCTTCAGTCACTTCATACTCTTCTCTTCCTGCCAAAACAGAAGACAAAGTACTTTTACCAGAACCGTTAGGTCCCATGATTGCGTGCACTTCACCTGCTTTAACTTCAAGATTAATTCCCCTTAGGATTTCTTTGCCATCGATTGAGGCATGTAAATTTTTGATACTTAACATATAGTTTAAAGTTTAAAGTGAGAAAGTTTAAAGTGGCATTTTGCCATACGAAGCTACCGCTTCCATAAACTTGCTTCCTTTCATTTCTGTTGTTTTTAAATAACTCATTAATCCATTAATCATTTTACTTATTTCCAATAACCCATTTACAACTTCTGCAAATTCAACATCGGAAATATATTCAAGATCTTTCGCAATATATAGCTGTGATCTCACTTCCCCAGCCGAAGCTTTTGCAACTGACAAAAACTGATTAAATTCTTTATTCCCATTTCTTTCAAATCCTTCGGCAATGTTTGATAAAATTGAGATACTGGCTCTTCTTATTTGATCCCTGAGTCCAAAATCTTTTGCAAAAACTCCTTTGTTAGATAATTGATATATTTTAAGATTTATCTCACGTGACTTTTGCCAAACTTTTAAATCCTCGAATTTTTCTACTTTACTCATTTCTCAATTTGAACTTTCCAACTTTCAACATTGAACTCTATCCAACCGATCCTTCTAAACTCACTGCCAATAGCTTTTGTGCTTCCACAGCAAACTCCATAGGCAATTGATTCAATACTTCTTTGCAATATCCATTTACAATTAAACCAATTGCTTTTTCGGTATCAATACCACGTTGCTTGCAATAAAATATTTGGTCTTCCCCAATTTTTGACGTTGTTGCTTCATGCTCAACAATTGCTGTTTTATCTTTTATTTCGATGTATGGAAAAGTATGTGCACCACATTTATCACCCATTAATAAACTATCGCATTGTGAAAAATTACGGGCATTGCTTGCTCCCTTTGCAATACGCACCAAACCTCTGTAACTATTATTACTAAAGCCAGCAGATATTCCTTTTGAAATAATAGTGCTTCTTGTGTTTTTTCCAAGATGCATCATTTTTGTTCCTGTATCTGCTTGCTGGTAATTATTTGTAACTGCTACTGAATAAAATTCACCGATTGAGTTATCACCCTTTAATATTACAGAAGGATATTTCCATGTAACAGCAGAACCGGTTTCTACTTGTGTCCAAGAAATTTTTGAATTGTCTTCTAAACAAATTCCACGCTTAGTAACAAAATTAAAAATCCCACCCTTGCCATCTTTATCTCCTGGATACCAATTCTGAACAGTGCTGTATTTTACTTCTGCATTTTTATGTGTTACAATTTCAACAACAGCAGCATGCAATTGATTTTCATCACGCATTGGAGCGGTACAACCTTCAAGGTAACTAACATAAGCTCCTTCATCTGCAACTAACAATGTACGCTCAAACTGACCGGTTCCAGAAGCATTTATGCGGAAATAGGTTGATAATTCCATAGGGCAACGTACACCTTTTGGAATGTAACAAAACGAACCATCACTAAACACAGCTGCATTTAATGCCGCATAAAAATTATCGGTATAAGGAACAACGGTTCCCATGTATTTTTTAATCAAATCAGGATGCTCCTGAACAGCTTCACTAAACGAACAGAAAATAATTCCTTTTTCAGATAACGTTTCTTTAAAAGTTGTTTTTACTGAAACGCTATCAATAACTGCATCAACAGCAATTCTACTTTCAACTCCACTTAAACGTTTTTGCTCTTCTAATGAAATACCAAGCTTTTCAAATGTTTTCAATAATTCAGGATCCACCTCATCCAAGCTCTTCAATTCCTTTTTAGGTTTAGGAGCCGAATAATAAATGATGTCTTGAAAATCAGGTTTTTTGTAGGAAACGTGTGCCCAGGTTGGCTCTTCTAATGTTTTCCAATAAGCGAATGCTTTCAGGCGGTACTCCAACATCCATTCTGGTTCGTTCTTTTTCTTTGAAATAAAACGAACAATGTCTTCATTCAATCCTTTAGGAGCATTGTCGGATTCAATATCGGTAACGAAGCCGTATTTGTAATCACTATTTATATGCTCTTCTAATATTTCGTTTGCCATAATTTCTTTCAGTTCTCAGTTTGCAAAATTTGCCAACTACTTTATTGTCAACTGCTAATTTTTATACACTAAAACTTTCCCCACATCCACATGTGCGAGAAGCATTTGGGTTATTAAACACAAAACCTTTCCCATTTAAACCGCCTGTATAATCAAGCTCAGTTCCGATTAAGTACAAAAAGCTTTTTTTGTCAACCGCTATTTTGATTCCCTTATCCTCAAACACTTGATCCCCTTCCTTAGAAATGGTATCAAATTCCAGTTTATAAGATAAACCAGAGCATCCGCCACCTTCAACTCCTACACGAATGAAGGTTCCTTCTGGTCGGTTATCTTGTTTCATTAAGTCTAAAGCATGTTGCTTTGCATTTTCTGATACAGTTATCATTTTATAATGTATTGATAATGAGTTTTTTAATTCTTATTCTTATTTAGATTGAATCTAAATGGAGTACAAAAATACCTAAAAAATGGTATTGCAGCAAATATTTAACAAGGTTTAGACGAAAATTGTTTTGGGCTCGACAAGGGTCGATAAATAATTTATATTTGTAAGCATACAAAACAATCAACATGTTCTACTATAAAAAATGGGCGATAGTTGTGCCAATGGCAAATGAGGAACTTGATTTTAAACCATTCATTGAAATGGTCAATTTTGTAATCAACGAGCTTAATCCAGGAAATGTCTATTTTATTATTGATAAGGTATCAACCGATAGAACCTTAGAGCTTTGTCAAGAACTTTCCAAAAAAGACCCACGCTATGTAACCGTATGGGCTCCTGAAAACAAAAACGTAGTGGATGCTTATATAAAAGGATTGCGAGTTGCTTATGAAGCGGGACATGAACTTATTATTGAAATGGATGCAGGTCTATCGCACGACCCAAGAGCAATTCCAATGTTTTTAAGGGTTTTGAATGAAGGAAACGAATGTGCTTTTGGTAGCCGATTCATAAATGGTGGTTCAATGGGCGATTCTCCTTTTAAAAGAAGAATGTTATCAAAAGTAGGAACTATCCTTGCAAATACATTACTTGGAACTCGACTACACGATATGACTTCTGGCTATCAAGGTTTTCATCGTGATGTGGTAGAAAAAATAATCAACCATCCATTCAGATCAAAAGCCCATTTTTATCAAACCGAATTGCGTTATTTATTAAGAAAAAGAAGAATCTTTGAGGTGCCTATTCACTATCAAGCACCTTCGCCTCGTGTTTCTAAAAATGCAATTAAAAATGCTTACCAAACTTTGTTTTATTATTTTATCCAACGATTAATTGGGAACAAACCAACGCTTTAAGTCTATTTCATAATGTCGAAACAACTAATCATTACCTCAATTGCAAATGATCAGCATCCAATTTTAAAAACATTTGCCGAGGAAAGTAAAAAACATCAAATTCCTTTTATTGTAATTGGCGATACCAAATCGCCAGCTGAATTTAATATTGAAGGTTGCGACTATTGGAGTGTAGAACGCCAACAAGCATTGCCTTTTGAATTGGCAAAAATAACTCCAACTCGACATTACTCACGAAAAAATTTAGGATACTTAATTGCCATAAAAAATGGTGCTTCTGAACTTATCGAAACAGATGATGACAACATTCCTCGTCCGGAATTTTGGAATTCAAAACCAAAAGAAATTGAAGCATCAAAGTTCGAAAATAATGAATGGGTAAATGTATACCATTACTTTACAAAACAAAAAATTTGGCCAAGAGGCTTTCCTCTAGAAGAACTGCAAAATCAACAAGTTGATATCCATACACTTTCAATCGAAAAAGCAGAATGCCCTATTCAACAAGGCTTGGCAGATGAAAATCCAGATGTAGATGCCGTATACCGACTAACTTATCCATTACCAATAAACTTTGAATTAAAAGCAAAATTAGCTTTGGGCAAAAATGCATGGAGCCCATTCAACAGTCAGAATACACATTGGTTCAAAGAAGCATTTCCTTTAATGTATCTTCCATCGTATTGTAGCTTTCGAATGACCGATATTTGGCGCAGTTATGTTGCACAACGTATTGCATGGGAATGTAACTGGAGTGTTTTATACCATGAACCAACCGTTGTTCAGGAGCGTAACGAACATAATCTTCTAAAAGATTTTGAAGATGAAATTCCTGGATACACCAATAATTTTGCTATTTGTAAAGAGCTTTCCTCATTAAATTTAAAACAAGGGAAAGAATATATTTATGATAATCTAATTCTTTGCTACCAAAAATTAATTGACATTAAGGTAATTGGAGCGGATGAACTTACTTTACTGAATGCATGGATAAATGATATGAAAAGCATATCATAAACTTGTGTACTTTTGCAACACAAAACAAATTATGTTAGAAAATACAGGACGAACAGAATTAAGCAGTTTAGGTGAATTTGGTTTAATCAAACACCTAACTCAATTTATTGAAATAAAAAATGAAAGTACTACCAAAGGAATTGGTGATGATGCTGCGGTTATCGATTATAAAGGGAAGAAAACAGTCATTAGCACCGATATGTTGGTTGAAGGAGTTCACTTCGATTTAGCGTATGTACCATTAAAACACTTAGGCTATAAGGCAGTTTCTGTAAATGTCTCCGACATTTATGCAATGAACGCCATCCCTCGCCAAATAACCGTTTCAATTGCAATGTCCAACCGTTTTTCAGTTGAAGCAATGGAAGAGTTTTATGCAGGAATGATGCTTGCATGTCACAAACATAAAGTTGACATTGTGGGTGGAGATACCACTACCAATAAAAGTGGTTTGGTAATAAGTATTACTGCAATTGGTGAAGCTGATGAAAATGAATTAGTTTACAGAGATGGCGCTAAAGAAGGCGACTTGCTTTGTGTTACTGGTGATTTAGGTGCTGCCTATGTTGGATTACAATTACTAGAACGTGAAAAACAAATTTTCATGGAAAGTCCAGGTGTACAACCCGACTTAGAAGGCAATGATTATATTTTAGAGCGTCAACTAAAACCAGAAGCAAGAAAAGACATTCCAGTTCTGTTAAAACAACTGGAAGTTAAACCTACTTCCATGATTGATATCTCGGACGGATTAGCTTCTGAAATTTTACATTTATGTACCCAATCAACAACTGGTTGTAATTTATATGAAGAAAAAATTCCAATCGACCCATCTACCTATAACATGGCTCGTGAATTTAATCTTGACCCAACCGTTTGCGCATTAAGCGGTGGTGAAGATTACGAATTATTATTCACCATTGACCAAAGTGATTTCCCTAAAATAAAAGCCAATCCAGATATTACTGTAATTGGTCACATGACGGCTTCCAAAGATGGAGTGAACCTGATTACAAAAGGAGGGACATCACATCCACTTACTGCGCAAGGATGGGATTCATTGCTCAAAAAGGACTAACAACTAATTAACCCTAAGATGCTGCAAAATAAATTGCAGCATTTTTTGTTTACTAATAATATAATATCTTTGAGTAAATACAATCCAAATGCATAAGGCTACTGCTCGTTTATTATCAATGCTTTTTTTAATTGCTCTATTGTTGAAGCCTGAAAACAATAGTGCACAATCCTACTTTTACAGAAACTATTCGGTTGAAGATGGATTACCATTTATCAATGTTTCTACCATTTTTCAAGACAGCAAAGGAAACCTTTGGAGCGGAGGATATGGAGGTTTAAGTAGATTTGATGGAATTACATTTACCAATTACAGTCCTAAAGATGGATTATTAAACCATTTTGTTTCCTGTATAACAGAAGACAATAAAAATAATATTTGGATTGGAACCATCAACGGCATCAATAAATTCGATGGTAAAAAATTCACAAGTTATACTACTAAACATGGACTTATTGATAATACCATTAAAGCAGTTGCAAAAGATAAACAAGGCAATATTTGGTTTGGTACATCAAAAGGGTTAAGTAAATTAACAGATGGTGTTTTTATTAATTTCTCGAATAAAGATGGCTTAATAAGTAATCAAATAAATTGTCTTTTCCTTGATAAGGAAAATAAACTTTGGATAGGAACCCCTGATGGTTTAAGTGTATTTGATGGAGTAAAATTTATAAATTATAATACCACAAAAGGTTTTCCTGCAAACCAAGTAAATGCAATTACTCAAGACATAGATGGAGTAATGTGGATTGCCACCAACAAGGGTCTTTGTAAACTCCACAACAATAAATTTAATTGGTATACAGATGCCGATGGAATTGCAAACAATAATATAACTGCATTAATTTGTGATTTTAAAAATACCATTTGGATTGGTACAGAAAAAGGAATGACCAAATTGGAACATGGTGTATTTTCAACCTACTTAATCAAACGCGACCAAAACAGTAATTTAATAAATTGCTTTTTAGAGGATTTTGAAAAAAATTTATGGATTGGAACATTTTCTGGATTATTTAAATACCGAGGTCATCCATTTGTGAGTTATGGTATCCATGATGGACTAACAAATAATTTTATCTATGGTATTTACCGCGATTCAAACAAAAACCTTTGGATTGGCTCACAAAACGGAGGGGTATTTAAATACGACAACAATGAATTTATACAATTTTCAAGTGAAAATATAAAATTCCAAACCGTACATTTTATTTATGAGTTTTCAAAAGACAATCTATGGCTAGGAACAGATAATGGATTGGTACATTTTGATGGCAAAACATTCTCCAAAAAAGCAGACACTTCCAGCGTATACCATAAAAATATAAACTGTATATATAAAGATTCAAAAAACAATATTTGGCTTGGTGGCGATGCTTGTCTATACAAATATGATGGTAAAACATTTCAACCCTATTTCTTAAAAACAAAAAATGATGATTATGTGGTTTGGACAATTATCGAAGATAAATCTGGAACACTTTGGTTTGGCACCTATCTCGGAGGTTTAGTAAGATACAATGGCAAAACATTTGAAGAATGCAGCGAGTCGCTTGGACTAACAAACGACTCCTACCTAACCTCATTGATTGATGAACAAGGCAATTTATATTTTGGTGCATTGGATGGCTTATGGATGTTTAATCCATCCGATAAGAGTAAAAAAATAGAACACATCGATAAAACCGATGGTCTTAGTTCTGATTTAATTTATTCATTGTGTTTCGATAAAAGTAAAAAACACATTTGGATTGGAACCAATCAAGGGATTAACAATATCGACATTGCTGAATTTCATAAATCAGGGAAGAAGAACATCATTCAATTCGGGAAACAAGAAGGTTTTACAGGTGTGGAATGTAACTCAAATGGTGC
>JBIIOB010000379.1:0-3069 GCA_044337125.1 Bacteroidia bacterium | reverse complement strand
ACTATCACCTAAACCACCATTCATTTGGTGTTCTTCAGCTGTAACCACACAACGTGTTTTTTTCGCTGATGCTATGACTGCGGAATTATCCAATGGTTTAATCGTATGGATATTTATTATTTCAGCACTAATTCCTTGTGCTGCTAAAAGTTCCCCTGCTTCAATTGCTTTCCATACCAAATGGCCAGTAGCAAAGATGGAAACATCCGTTCCTTCATTTAACATTACAGCTTTACCAATTTCAAATTTTTGATCCGCAGCAGTGAAATTTGGTACTGTTGGTCTTCCAAATCGCAAGTAAACAGGGCCTTCGTAATTGGCAATTGCAATGGTTGCGGCTTTTGTTTGGTTGTAATCACATGGATTGATAACCACCATTCCTGGCAACATTTTCATTAATCCTAAATCTTCTAATATTTGATGTGTAGCACCATCTTCTCCAAGTGTTAATCCAGCATGTGATGCACAAATTTTTACATTTTTACCTGAGTAGGCAACCGATTGGCGAATTTGATCATATACACGACCAGTCGAAAAATTTGCAAATGTTCCAGTGAAAGGAATTTTACCACCAATGGTTAAGCCTGCTGCAATACCAATCATATTTGCTTCTGCGATACCTACTTGAAAAAAGCGCTCAGGATGATCTTTTGCAAATGCATCCATTTTTAATGAGCCTGTTAAGTCAGCACACAATGCAACTACATTGGGATTTGATTTTCCTAATTCTGATAATCCTGCTCCAAAACCTGAACGTGTGTCTTTTTTCTCTGTGTAAGTAAATTTTTTCATTTGTTTGTTTTTATTTTTTGTAAGCTGAAAGTCATTTATGAAAATGTTTTTCAGTGTTTTGTTTAGTATAGTTTAACAGGCGTTGAAATACCTGATTCAATTTTAAATCGTTTTTCTATCGTATAAATGGATTCTCTCGCATTTTTAGGTCGGTATACAATTCGGTATTTACCAGGTTGAAGAACGATGGTTTCCTGTGTTAAACTAGAATTTAAATTGCAAACCCAAACCATTTTATTATTTTCTTCTACATATAAGCTACCATAACCTTCGCCAGGTTTTTGAATGGAAACGCTTCCTGCTTGAGGTATTTCGACAGATGTAGTCTTACTTTGAGCAACATCTATTTTATTCATTTTTATACGCGGTAAGGTCAATATTTCAATATCGTATTTTCCTACAATGTATTTTTCGGTGCTATTCATTGTTTGTACATGCAATGTTTGCATTTCATTGTTTTTGCGAACAATGCAATCAACATTTGAAGAGCCACTCGTTTTTACGCTTAAATAACCTTGTGGCGCATCCACAGCAATGATATTATGCTTACCGGCAATTAATTCAATTTTTGTTTTTTCAACAGGAGGAATGGTGTTTACCACCATTTTATAAGTTCCAATAGGATCTATAACAATTGTGTCAGGAACACCTTTGTTATTAATGGTATGTATGTAATTGTAGCGAATGATTCCTGTTTGTTCATCGTAAAAGGTCATGTTTACATCTGTTTCAGATGGTTTTCCGATTTGATCATTTAAGTTTACTTGAACAGTTGTATTGTTTAATGCTTGTGATACCACAATGTTTAGGATGTTTTTAAATCCCGCTTCGCTTGAGGCATCATAAAATTTACCTACACAACCAAATGAATTCATAAAGCTTTGGTCTAATCCAATTCCAATTACAAATGGTTTTAAAATGATTCCCTTTTTTTGTAGCGCTAACGATACAGCACAAGGATCACCATCGCATTCTTCGATTCCATCGGTGATTAAAATAATAATGTTTCTAACGTTTGGCGAGGCAGCGGTAGGAAAATCGTTTCCACATTGCTCAAGTGTGTAGGCAATTGGGGTAGTTCCTTTGGGAACAATTTGTTTTAATTTATTTTTGATAGCTGTTGCATTGTTTTTACCGAAAGGCACCTCTAGTTTGGTATCTGTACAGCTGCGTTCTGGTCGTAATGGAACTTGATGTCCGTAGCAACGAAAAGCAATTTCTAAATTGGAGTTATCTACTTTTTGAATACTATCTAAAAATTCGGAAAGCATTTTTTTAGCGATGTCCATTTTCATTCCGCTTTGCCATTGTCCGAACATGCTGAATGATGCATCGAATACAAATTCAATTCGTGTTAATGGTTTTGCTTGTTGCGCATTTAAAGAGAAACTAGACGCAAGTATCAAGATACAAGACAAGATAAGTCTTGAAAATTGAGATTTTAGTCGTTGAAAAGTAGTATTGTTTTTCATGTTAACAGGTCTTGAGTCTTGGATCTACTATCTTGATTCTAATAATCACCAAGTGTTTCCGCATTTTGATTCAAAGCCTGTGCCAATTGTTCATCATTAGGAGCAACGCCATGCCATTTATGACTTCCCATCATAAAATCAACACCATTGCCCATTTCTGTTTTCATTAGAATCATTACGGGTTTACCTTTTCCTGTATGTGCTTTCGCTGTATTAAGAGCAGTTACTACAGATGCAATGTCGTTTCCTTTTTCTAAGTCTAATACATCCCAACCAAAAGCTTCAAATTTTGCTCTTAAGCTTCCCATGTTTAATACTTTATCGGTAGAACCATCAATTTGTTGACCGTTCATATCAACAGTAGCAATTAAATTATCTACATTTTTTGCGGATGCATACATTGCTGCTTCCCAAATTTGTCCTTCTTGCAATTCGCCATCTCCATGCAATGTGTATACGATGCTATTGTCTTTGTTTAATTTTTTAGCCAAAGCAGCACCAATCGCATTGGATAAGCCTTGTCCCAAAGAACCCGAAGCCATACGAACGCCTTCTAAGTGCTCATGTGTGGTTGGATGACCTTGTAAACGTGAATTTAATTTACGGAAAGTAGCCAATTCTTTTACTGGGAAATAGCCTGAATGTGCTAAAACGCTATAAAATACAGGGGAAATATGTCCATTCGACAAGAAAAATAAATCTTCACCTACACCATTCATCGAGAATTTAGAGGGATTGTGTTTCATAACTTCAAAGTATAAGGATACAAGGTATTCAGTACAACCTAAAGAGCCACCCGGGTGAC
>JBIIOB010000378.1:0-3072 GCA_044337125.1 Bacteroidia bacterium | reverse complement strand
TATCTACAGAGGCAGTAATCTTCTTTTTCTCGGCATTTGAGCCACCACACGAAGAGGTGGATTGGAGTTTAGTTTACCCAGAATTAGCTGGTATGCATGGTGAAGAAGGTGAAAATTCTCACGCTAAAATTGAAGACAAAGGTTCTGTTACAGAACAATTAGACAATATGCTTGAAGATGCTAAAATCGGACCTGAATTAATTGCAAGTCTTGGTGAAGGTATGCGTCACTTAGGTGATCAAGCAAACAAAATGTCAAACATTGCTGATGCATCTGTTGCAACGAATGAGTATGTTTCAAGTGTACAATCTGCTGCTAAAAATGTAGCATCTTTGTCAAGCTCTTATTCTAAAGCTGCAGAATCATTAATGGGATTATCATTATCTAACGAAGATGGTGCTTCTTTTGGTGAGCAATTAAGCAAAGTTTCTAAAAATTTATCTGCATTAAATGCATCTTATGAATTGCAATTGCAAGGTTCAAATGAGCATTTGAAAGCTACTTCTAAATTCTATGATGGTTTAGCTGATTTAATGAAAAACTTGAATGATTCG
The DNA here is from genome assembly GCA_044337125.1 of Bacteroidia bacterium. Lineage (GTDB taxonomy): Bacteria > Bacteroidota > Bacteroidia > 2-12-FULL-35-15 > 2-12-FULL-35-15 > 2-12-FULL-35-15. Next base: position 2,518 of record JBIIOB010000378.1, on the reverse strand, counting down.
GTTGATGATACAAGAAAATACAAAGACCAAATCGCTCAACTTTCTTCTAACTTAGAATCGTTGAACACTATTTATGGAAATATGTTAAATGCTATGAGAAAATAATTAGGTTCTCCTAATTATTTTTCTTCATGGATAATATTTTCATTAGACAAATTAATTTAGTATTAATCATAGAAAACTAATATAAGCTATGGCAGGTGGTAAAGAAACCCCAAGGCAGAAGATGATTGGTATGATGTACCTGGTGTTAACAGCACTTTTGGCACTTAACGTATCCAAAGAAATCTTGAATGCCTTTGTAATTATTGAAGAAAGTATAAATATTACAAACGAAAATTTCGATACAAAAAATGGCATGTTATACCAAAAGTTTGCAAAAGCAACGGCTGAAAATCCGGACAGAGCAAAACCTTGGGAAAAAAAGGCATTGATTGTACAAAAAGAATCGAAAGATCTTTGTGCTTTTATCGATGATATCAAAAGTCAATTGTACCAAAAAATTCAAAAACTTCCGAAGGAACAAGCCGATACTCTACATTTAATGTACTTGGAGAGTAAAGATGAGAATAACATTCCAACAGAATTGATGATTGGTGCAGGTGCTGATCCTGAAAATGCAACAGGTTTAGCAAAAGACTTGAAAGAAAGAATTGAAAAGTACAAAAAAACAGTTACAGAAGTTGTTCCTGAGAAGGATCGTAAAACATTAAAGTTAGGGTTAAGTACAGAAGAAATGTACTCTATCGGAGATGAGCGTATGGTAAAATGGGAAAGTAATTTATTTGCTCACCAACCTGCAGCTGCTGTATTAAGCGTTTTGGCAAAATTGAAGAATGATGTTAAAAATGCAGAAAGTGATGTTGTAAGTACCTTATTACGTAATGTGGATGAATCAACAATTAAATTTGATAAAGTAGTTGCGAAAGTAGTTGCTCCATCAAATTACATTATTGCTGGTGAAGAATACAAAGCGGATATCTTTATTGCTGCTTATAACTCTTCATCAAATCCTGAAATTTTAATTGGACCTGTTGATACAACTACTGGTTTAATTAAAGGTGCTTCAACTAAATTAGAAACATTTGAAAAAGGTTTAGGTAAGTATACAGTTAGAACTGGTGCTGAAGGTGAACAAACATTTAGTGGTGTAATCAATGTAAAAGGACAAGATGGTAAATCTACTGGTTATCCATTCGAAAGTTCATACATGGTTGCTAAACCATCAATGGCTATTTCACCTACAAAAATGAACGTATTTTACATTGGTGTTGAAAACCCTGTAGATATTTCAGTTGCTGGTGCTTCTCCAACCGATGTAGTTGCTACATTGTCTGGTGCTAGCGGATCAATTGTTTCTAAAGGTCAAGGACACTATATTGTTAAAGTTAGTTCAGGACAAAAATGTGATATTAATGTATCTGTAAAAACTAAATCAGGAAGTAAATCAATGGGTAAAATGGAATTCCGTGTTAAAAAGGTTCCTAGTCCATTAGCTTCATTTGCTGGAATTACTGGTGATGGTAAAGCATCTAAAGGTGAATTATTAGCAGCAGGTGGTGTTATTCCAAAATTAGACGATTTCGTATTCGACTTGAAATTCCCTGTTGTATCATGGGTTATGTCAATGAACATCAATGGTGTATTCGTTGATGCTCCTACTCAAGGTGCTGCAAAATCTGGTCAAATGGCTGAGATGCTTAACAAAGCAAAAGCAGGTACAAAAATATTAATTGAGCAAGTGAAAGTTCAAGCTCCTGATGGAGTTCGTTCGATCCCTGGTTGTGTGATTAAAGTGAAATAATTTTTTTAAAACGAAATGTCATGAAAAAAGTAAAAATTCTTTTAATGTTATTTTTTGCTACAATAGTAGTAATGGATAACTATGCACAGGAAGTATTGGCGCCAAAACCGCCTAAATATCCTGATGGAGTTTATACGAAAGAAAATACTCGTACGCGTAGAGCTATTCCATACCCTCATTTGCGTGAAGCAGATGTAATGTGGAGCAAACGTGTATGGCGTGTTATTGACATGCGTGAAAAAATTAATCATCCATTGTATTATCCTACTTCTCCTATTTTAGATAGAAAAAGTTTGTATGATGTTATTAAGGATGCAGCTTTAAATGATGGTACAATCACTTGTTTTGATAATCCTGCATTTGATGATGAGTTTAGATACGAAATGACTAAAAGTGAAATCGAGAAAAAACTGATCAGATGGGATACTAACCAAGTTGAGGATCCAAACAATCCTGGATCTTATTATCCAGCTCCAGTTAAAAACGAAACAAACTCAGAAAAGGTATGGAAATACTGGATTAAGGAGGATTGGTTTTTTGATAGACAACGTTCTGTTTTAGATGTTCGTATTATTGGTATTTGTCCATTAATTGAGAAAAAAACAGAAACTGGTGAGTCTACAGGTGCCGATCAAGCTTTGTTCTATATTTATTTCCCGGAAGCACGTCCAATATTTGCTAACCAAGAAGTGTACATGCGTCATAATGATGCTG
>JBIIOB010000038.1:0-10208 GCA_044337125.1 Bacteroidia bacterium | reverse complement strand
GTTTGACGTAATACGTTTAAATCGCTGCTCAGTGGATTCAACATCTTTACATTGTGCTCCGGGTTAAGCGATTTTAATTTTGTGGAGTAATCTTCTTTTGTTAATGACAAACACATGGTTTCCGAAAAACCATTGTTGCTTAAAAAGTCGGCCACTGTATTTTGAATTTTTTCTTTGTCAGGCTTTTCAGCAAATGATAACGATGAATTTAATGCAGTTGGTATTTCAATGTTGTTGTATCCATAAATACGCAATACTTCTTCAATCACATCTTGCTCGCGTGTTACATCCACTTTAAATGGAGGAACAGAAAGTAAATGAGCATCATGACCTTCGTGTTCAATTTCGATGTCTAAGGATGTTAAAATTGTTTTGATTAATTCAATATCGATGTGTTTACCAATTAACTGATCACATTTTTCGAATGAAAAAGGAACTTTGAAATTTTCAATTGGTTTTGGATAAATATCAATAATCTCTGAATTTACTTCTCCGCCTGCAATTTCTTTGATAAGTAATGCTGCACGTTTTAATGCAAAAACAGTAATGTTTGGATCTGTACCACGCTCAAAACGGAACGATGCATCTGTTTTTAAACCATGACGTTTGGAAGATTTACGAACCGAAGTAGAATTAAAATAAGCACTTTCTAAAAAGATATTCGTTGTAGCATTGGTAACACCCGATTCAATTCCGCCAAACACACCAGCAATGCACATTCCACAATCGGCATTGCAAATCATTAAATCTTCGGATGATAATTCGCGTTCTACTTCATCCAATGTTTTGAATTTCGTTTTATCCGCTAATTTTTTTACAATTACTTTATTGCCTTTTATTTTATCGGCATCAAATGCATGCATCGGTTGTCCTAATTCATGCAAAACATAATTGGTAATGTCTACTATGTTATTGATAGGACGAAGACCAATTGCTTTTAATTTGTTTTTTAACCAATCAGGTGATTCAGCTACTTTTACATTGCGAATGGTTAATCCTGAATAACGAGGACATGCTTCGCTATCTTCAACAATTACTTCAATTTTCGAGTCGGTAGCTTCTACTTCAAAAGCTCTAACATCTGGTAATTGCAAGGATAGTTGTTCCTCTTTTGATAAAGCATTTAACACTGCTACTAAGTCGCGTGCAACACCCACATGTGATGCAGCATCCGCTCTGTTTGGGGTTAAACCGATTTCGAATGTATAATCTTCTTCAATTTTAAAATAGTCTTTTGCAGGTGTACCTGCTTGTGCATCGGCATCCAATACCATAATTCCTGCATGCGATTCGCCCAAACCAATTTCATCTTCGGCACACAACATTCCTTCGGAAGCGGCACCACGAATTTTTGATTTTTTTATTTCGAAGGGTTCGCCAGTGCTCGGATATAATTTAGCCCCGATGGTTGCAACAATTACTTTTTGTCCAGCAGCCACATTGGGTGCACCACATACAATGTTTAACAATTCATCCGTTCCAATGTTAACCGTTGTTAAGCTCAGCTTATCTGCATCAGGATGTTTTTCTTTGGTAATTACTTCACCAATCACCATTCCTTGTAAACCACCTTTTACGGTTTCCACTTTTTCAATACTTTCTACTTCCAATCCGCAACCTGTTAAAAGTTTACCAAGTTCTTCGGGTGCTAAATCTGTTTTAACGTACTGTTTTAACCAGTTATATGAAATCTTCATTTGTCTTAAAATTGAGTAACAAAAGTAAGAAATAAATCCGCTCATTTTTCGATAAAAAATAGCTGGTTCCTTCGTGCTTTAAGCTGATATTTACATAGCTTTGTCAGATATGGAATTGTTGGTAACATATTATAAGGAGCGAATCGCTCGCTTTGAACAGGAACTTGCTTCGCAAAAGCCGGAATTGAGCCGAATTTACTATACAAGGGTTCTTGTATTTCTGACCAGTATACTCGCTTTTTTCTTTTTTTTCGAGACCTTTCGGATCATTTCATTTTCATTAATACCTGTTGTAGTAATTGTGTTTTTATTGTTGCTCAAAAGAGAGCTATCCATAAAACGTAGGCAGTTATTTCTTCAGAATTTGATAGTGGTCAACAAAAATGAAATCCAATTATTGCATCGCAATTTTGAAGGTGTAAATGAAGGGATTGAATTTATTGACAAGCAGCACCATTATTTATCTGACTTGGATATTTTTGGAAGAAAATCCCTGTTTCAATTATTAAATCGAACTGCTACGTATACCGGAAAAATGAAACTTGCTAGTTGGCTGAGAAACCCTTTTTATGATAAAGAAGAAATTCTTCAGCGTCAGGAAGCCATCAAGGAATTGTCGCAGAAACCAGATTGGAATCATGAATTTATTGCAATTGGTGCGGAGAATAAGGAGAAGGGTGCTGATAGGAATTTGATTAATGAATGGTTGAATGAAGAAAATATTTTTTCCACCCATTTTTTGAAAATAGCTTGCATTCTATTGCCATTAATGACTGTTGCTGCAATTGTGTTTTATTTTTTAGGTTTTATTGGATCTGAATTATTTATCTTTTTGTTTTTTGTTCAATTAATAATTACGGGAAAATATACCAAACGTATCAATAAAATTCATGATCAATTGAGTCGTAAATTTGATTCTATTGAAAAGTACCGACAACTCATCGAACTCATTGAAACAGGAAAAATGAACTCTCCTTTATTAGTAAAGTTAAGTTCACAATTTGACTCAAATCAAAAAAAGGCGAGTAACTGTATTGCTTCACTCAAAAAGGAGTCGGATCGTTTAGATAATCGGATGAATATTGTGATTGCCATTTTATTGAATGGTATATTTTTATGGGATATTCGGGTGATGCGAAGAATTGAGGAATGGAGAACTACCTATAAGGATGATTTTAACCGTTGGATTGAATGTATTGGTGAGTTAGATGCATTGATCAGTTTAGGACAGTATGCACATAATAATCCAAGCTATGCATATCCTGAAGTTTTAAGCAATGAATTTGTTATGGAGGGAATGGAAATGGGGCATCCATTAATTGCAGAGCAGGTATTGGTAAAAAATGATTATGCCATAGCACAAACACCAAAAGTAGATTTGCTAACAGGGGCCAATATGGCTGGAAAAAGTACTTTCCTTAGAACGGTTGGAGTAAATCTCATACTTGGAATGATTGGCGCTCCAGTGTGTGCGAGTCGCTATCGTTTTTCTCCCGTTCAATTATTCACCAGTTTGCGAACAAGCGATTCTCTTCAAGAAAATGAATCTTTTTTTTATGCTGAACTAAAACGATTGCATGTATTGATTGAGTTATACGAAACTAAAATTCCCGTTTTCTTTTTATTAGATGAAATCTTAAAAGGTACAAATAGTAAGGATCAACATTCTGGTTCTGAGGCATTGATCCGCAAGCTGGTACGACTGAATGGTGTTGGGATTGTTGCAACTCATGATGTGGAACTTTCGAAGTTATCAATGGAATACCCAGATACAGTTCGAAATTTATGTTTTAATATTCACCTTCAGAACGATAAATTGGAGTTTAATTATAAACTTTCTGAAGGTGTTTGTTCCACCATGAATGCTTCTTACCTAATGAAAATAATGGGGATTGTTGATTAATCATCCCCTTTAAAATTCCATATTTATTTAAACTTGTCCTTCAAGGCAGCTAATTGCGAAGCAAAATCATTTGCTACTGGTTCTGATTTGCCTTTTTTATTATTGTTGTTGTTTGTAGTGTTTGTGGGTTTGCTACTTGGTGTTGTGTAGGATGTGGGCACACTGTCTTTCATTGTTAATGCAATGCGTTTGCGTTGTGCATCCACTTCAGTAACCGTTACCATTACTTTTTGAGAAACTTTCACCACCGTATTTGGATCACTCACGAAGGTATTTGATAATTGCGATACATGCACCAATCCATCTTGATGAACACCAATATCTACAAAGGCACCAAAGTTGGTTACATTGGTAACAATCCCAGGCAAGCGCATGCCCACTCTTAAGTCCTTTATTTCATGTACGCTGTCATCAAACTTAAATACTTCAAATGATTTACGAGGATCGCGACCCGGCTTATCCAACTCATTCATAATGTCGGTTAAGGTTGGTAAACCAATGGTTTCAGTTACATATTTTTGCAAAACAATTTTTTTACGTGCTTCTTTATCACTCATCAATTGTTCGATTGTACAACCAATGTCGCTTGCCATTTTTTCAACAGTAGCATAACTTTCGGGATGCACTGCACTTTTATCTAAGGGATGTTTTCCATTTACGATGCGTAAAAATCCTGCTGCTTGTTCATAGGCTTTATCGCCCATGCGTGGCACTTTTAATAAATCTTTACGAGTTTTAAAGGCACCATTTTCGTTGCGATACTCCACAATGTTTTTTGCAAGTTGTGGTCCCAATCCCGAAACATAAGTCAATAATTGTTTGCTGGCAGTGTTTACTTCCACACCCACTTTATTCACACAACTTTCAACTACTTCATCCAATTTCTTTTTTAATAAATATTGATCCACATCGTGTTGGTATTGTCCAACTCCAATTGATTTAGCATCGATTTTTACTAACTCTGCTAATGGATCTGCTAATCGTCTGCCAATGGATACAGCACCTCTCACGGTAATGTCTTTATCTGGAAATTCTTCACGAGCAACATCTGATGCTGAATAAATAGAAGCACCACTTTCGTTTACCATGATCACATTGATGTCTTTTGGTAAATCATCAATGCTCTGAATAAAGTTTTCTGTTTCTCTGCTTGCTGTTCCATTACCAATAGCAATGGCTTCTAAATTATATTTTGCACACAATGCTAAAACAGTTTGTTTTGAGTGAAACACTTTGTTTTGTTCGTGTGGATAGATAACAGTATCTTCTAATAGTTTTCCTTGTTTGTCCAATGCTGCTACTTTGCAGCCTGTGCGGAATCCTGGGTCGATTGCCAAAATTGCTTTTTGTCCGAGGGGCGATGCCAATAATAATTCCCGCAAGTTATCCGCAAATACTTGAATCGCTTTTTCATCTGCAACCTCTTTGGTGAACATGCGCATTTCACTTTCAATGGAGCTTTGCATCATACGATCGTACGAATCGTGTGCTGCTAATTTTACTTGTTGCGATGATGCATTGGTCGATTTGATGAATTGCATTTCCAAAATTTTGTAAGCTTCATCTTCTGGTGGTGCAATGTTGATGTTTAATACTTCTTCGCCTTCGCCTCTGCGAATCGCTAATAGACGGTGCGATGGGCAGCTCATCAATGGTTCTTCCCAATCAAAATAATCTTTAAATTTTTCGCCAATTTCTTCTTTGCCACGCAATACTTTACTTTTGATAGTAGCAGAGCGTTTGAATAAATTTCTGATTTTATCACGCGCTTCTGCATTTTCATTGATCCATTCCGCAATGATATCACGAGCACCAGAAAGTGCATCATCGGTATCTGCCACTTCTTTTTCTAGTGAAACAAATTTATCTGCTTCCGCTTCTACATCTATTTTATTTTGAGCAAAAATAAGTTCGGCTAAAGGTTCTAATCCTTTTTCGCGAGCAATGGTAGCGCGTGTTCTGCGTTTTGGTTTGTACGGTAAATAAATATCTTCGAGCGATGAGAGTGTCTCAGCGGCATTAATTTGTTGAATCAATTCAGGAGTTAATTTGCCTTGTCCCTCAATGGAATCCATGATGGCTTCACGTCTTTTTTCCAAGGTACGTAAGCGTTCAATTTCATCGCGCACATTGGCTACTTGCACTTCATCCAAGCTACCGGTCATTTCTTTACGGTAACGACTGATAAAAGGAATGGTTGCACCTTCATCTAATAATTGAACAGTTGCACTTACTTGTTTCTCGGCAATCCCTAAATTTAGGGCAATCTTTTTAAGGAATCTTAATTCTGACATACGTTTAAGTTATATCACAAATATAAGTATCCTAAATGCGCTGAAATGATAATGTTTTAAACAGTTTCGGGGCGATTGTTGATAAATTATTTTAATGCATTTAATACATCTAAAATGGAAGCATAAGTGTTATCAACTACTTGTTGTAATTCGTTTTTTGCCAGCCATTTAACATCGGTAATGCCTTCTTCCAATTGTGGAACAAGTGGGGAGGTATCTTCGCAAAACATTTCGAACCAATAGGTGCGTTTTAATACTTCTTTTTCCTCTAAATGGTAGGTATGATAGGTGCTTGGTAGTTCGTGGAGGATAGAAAGCTTGCTGATGCCACATTCTTCTTCCACTTCACGGATAGCTGCAGTCTTTACTTTTTCATTTTTTTCGATTTTTCCTTTTGGTAAATCCCATTTTCCATTTCGGAAGATAAACAGCCATTTGTCGTCTTTGTTTTTCACCAAACCGCCTGCTGCTTCTATGATTTTGAACTGTTCAGCAAATGCTTTTACTGTTTTTTGAGGTTCATCGCTTAAAAAGTAGATTTCATCTAATTCCTGTTTATTTCTTAATTCTGAATAGGTTTTTTGAATTTCTTTTTCAGAGTCGATTTTTACCAGAATGCTTGCTTTATGAGGCGTATACAGGCTTTTATTGTCGGTAAAGAAGAGTGTTTTGTTGTAGGAAAATACTTTTATCATTTTTATAGATTGTTAATTAATAAACTAGTGCTATTTAACAGAGATTAATATCTTTGCACACGCAAAAAAATAAAATGAGTCCGTCAAAAACAAAAGATGAATCTGCATTAAAAATAGCAGAATTTTTATTGCAAATTAAAGCAATTAAATTACAACCGAACAATCCTTTTACTTGGGCTTCTGGATGGAAGTCACCAATATACTGTGATAATCGTGTTACACTGTCGTTTCCAAGTGTTAGAACCTATGTTCGTCAGCAATTTGTGAACATTATCAACACCAACTTTGCAAAGCCTGATTTGATTGCGGGTGTTGCAACAGGTGGCATTGCACAAGGAGCTTTGGTAGCTCAGGAATTGGGTTTGCCATTTGCTTATGTACGTTCCGAAGCAAAAAAGCACGGTATGACCAATATGATTGAAGGTGTGGTGGAAAAAGGACAATCGGTAGTAGTAATTGAAGATTTAATTTCTACAGGAGGAAGTAGTTTAAAGGCAGTGGAAGCATTGCGCGAAGCAGGATGTGATGTAAAAGGAATGGCAGCTATTTTTACCTATGGCTTTCAAACGGCCGAAGATAATTTTAAAGCAGCTAATTGTAATTTGGTAACCTTAACCAATTACGAGACCTTAATCAAGCAAGCATTGAATTCGAATTACATTACTGAAAAAGATTTAGAGTCATTAAAAAAATGGCGCGAAAATCCTGCGGTGTGGGGAAAATAATTTAATTTTGATTAAAACATACAACCATGTCATTTACCAAAATAGAAAGCGATAAAGTTGAAATTGCAAATTCAGCTGAAAATATTTTCACTTACTTAAGCGACTTTAACAACTTTAGTAAGTTGATGCCACCACAAGTTACCAATTGGCAATCGACAGTGGATGAGTGTTCGTTCACGATTAATGGTATGGCTACTATTGGTATGAAAATTATTGATAAAGCACCGCATACAAAAATCACCATCACTTCGCATGGTAAAGTGCCTTTTGAATTTAAATTGTTTGTATTGTTGACGGAAAAAGATGCCAGCAATTGTGTTGGTCAGTTAACATTTGAATCGGATATGAACCCGATGATTAAAATGATGGTTGAAAAACCATTGGGCAATTTCTTTAATATGCTTGCTCAAAAAATGAAGGACATTAAATAAGAATTAGATTTTATAAAAAAGAAAAGGCTACCGAATGGTGGCCTTTTTTTGTAACTGCTATTTTTTGTTAATAATAGATTTCTCGCTTAGTTATTGAAATCCAGTCATCAATATATTTAGTCACTCCGTCTAGTCCAGTGATGCTCGATGCATTTTTTCGCTTTTCAGTTTTTTCAATCCAATTTCCCTTTTCGTCATATTTATATTCGTAGTATGTTTTAATTCTGTCTGGCCACTTATCGTTGGGGTTGTACTGTTGAATAAATGAAATATCTCCATGATTGTTGTAAGTCCAAAAAGTCTTATCAATTAGATTGTTTTTTGAGTCATATTGAATAAGTGAGTCGTTACGATCGCCTGTTTTATAATACACATATTTTGAAATTAGCAGGCTGTCTTTATATTCAAAAGTAGTAACAGAATAATTATCTACAAAAGTCACATATTTAAAATTCACCCAAGGAGCTGGTCGTTTGGTGTACTTTATCCAAGAATTATCTGACGATTGATGAATTGTTTTATAAAGGAGATTTTTTTTAGAGTCAACTATTTCAATTGAATCATTATAATAAATCTCAGTTGTTTCTTCAACTTTTTTATCACAATAATAATTTTTTTTTGCAACCAGGTTCTTTTTTTTGATGTTGTATTTTGTTACATACTTATTTCTACATTTTCCATTACGTAAATCAAACAAGTTCATTGTATAAGAGTTTTTAGACCAAATGTATTCATCACTTCGAATTTGCTGAAGTGTATCTTCCATTTGCCAGTATACATTCTCAACCGTCCTTTTATAGGTTGGCTTGTTTTTTACAAATTTGGAATATTGATCAGTGATTATTGGTTGTCCAAAAGTAAAAAACGGTACAGTTATTAGTATTGCTAGTAAGGTTTTCATTGAATAGGGCTTAACGTTTTGCAAGCAGGCGCTGGCGGTCTTTGAAAAACTGTCCACTCTACTTGCACTTACTTTATTCAAATATACGAAGCTTCCTAAGCGGAGGCAAATAAAATATTTTCTGCGAAGCAGACCTTGATTTATGCCGTAGCCCTTGCAGATCAGCCCGCTTGCGCTTGCTTGCTGTTAGCACCTGTTTTATTTTATTGAATTGGTTACATTTTGCTCGGATTCATAATTATATTCCCAGTCTGGGCGACCATTTTTTAGAAAATTAATTTGTTCACTAATAACCTTACCGTTCCACAAACCTTTTCTTTGATTATAAATTGTACCATTTAAGTTTATACTCACTAATGTCGAATCGAAATTAAAGGTTTCAAATCGAATTTGTCCGTTGAGATTATAATATTCAGAAATATCTGTCCAAGCGCCACCTCTTATAACTTTAATATTCATGTATTGATTCGGAAAAGTGTAAACTGTTCGTGTCCTAACTTTGGATGTGTCAGGGATATATATGTACAGATGTTCCCAGTATTGGTCATCATATGTTCTCGGTTGATGGTAAAAATATTTATATTCAAATACGACACTACTGTCGTTCCAGCCTCCCTTAACTTTTGCTTCCAAATCAATTTGTGCCTTGGGATAAATTCTCGTAGTAATCCAAACGTTTTCCCTTTTAATAGTTGTTTTTAAGGTGTCCAGTTGGCTAATAGTTTCTTGCCTCTTATCTGTAACCGTGTTACAAGAATAGAGTATCGTTAAGAATATTACAGTCGCAAGGTGTCTCATTAAAATTGGTGCTAACTCCCATATAGGAGCAATTTTTTCATCCTTATCTTGCAATTATAGCTGACTAAGGATGGTTTTTTAGATTAAATATAAATCATTTTCCGCTAAACTCATTCAAATATCCCTCTAGCTTTTAATACTCCTTCTTTTTTTACTTTGAACAAATCATCAATATAGGTGCCCGTTTTTGGAAATGCTTTTTGTCCTACAATGGTAAAATGTTCTTTCTGAAAAATTTCCTGAATTTTATCATTTTCATAATTATTTAAATCATAAAATACAGTTTTAGGAAAAAGGAGTGCTTGTGCTTTTATATCTTTTCGGTGGTAGTTATCAAACTTATACGGGTCGCCTGGACTAGCCCATTTTCCATCGGTAGTTTTATAGAGGTCAAAGTATTGATATTTTTCGTGGTAAAGTTTGCCTTTATGATAAGAAACAAATAGTAATACTGTTTTAAATGTTGCAAAATCCGGATTACCATAGTGATCAAATGCAGTGAAATTAATTGTATCGTATTGGTAGGAGCCATATACCATTTGCAAAATTTTATATTTTGCCGCATACCCATTATCACTTCTTAATGTTTCAATTTGGTGATAAATGGTGTCTTTCCCTTCAATGATTGTATCTATTCGTTCTACTATTGATTTTTGGGGTAACGATTTTATTTCAATTAGTTCTCCAACAAATACTAATAAACTGTCTTTTCGATTTTGAGAAAATAAAGATGAAATGGAAAGCAGAATCACAAATAGTGTTGT
>JBIIOB010000037.1:0-10215 GCA_044337125.1 Bacteroidia bacterium | reverse complement strand
TCTTACCTTAATAAAGAAGGTAAAAAGGGCTGCAAATCTATACATTTTATATTTAAAATCAAAAAAGAGTTTATGTAATTGATAGTCAGGTGAATGCGGTGCTATTCCAAGGCTCTTTTATTGAATAGGATGTATCCAAAATGGAAAAGGATGGAAAATGGGTCTTTTACTTGGTCATAATAGTTTACCCCAAGGCTCATAGGACCAACAGGTGTATGCCAAACTAAATAACCGGTGGCAATATAATGTTGGAATGCAAATGGTTTTGAATAGTCGACCTTTAAATCGGCCCGTTTAATTAAAGATTCGTATGGTTGGAAAATATAACCTTCTGCACGTAATTCTATGTTTTTTTGAATATTGACAACAAATTTTAAACCTCCAGCCAAATACTGGTGAGCCCTATAATTTTCCTTAAACACTGTTCTACTATCAGCAGTTGGCTGAAAGGCAGGAGCGGCCAAAATACTTGAGGTATAATTATTGAATAAGGTTTGTGTAGAATAAACTCCTTCGCCATAAATACCAATTTTAAACGTTCCACGTCTATTGAAATAACGTTCTCCACAAATTTTTAAAGTTACCCATTCATGGTAATTTTTATATTCAGGTAATGTATCCAATAATGTAGTAGAGCCAGGTGTATTTATTTCTAATCCATTAACATATAATACCTTTATTTTTAAGTATTCTCCCTTGTTAGCATATTGTTTTCTGTTTAGGGAATTAATTTCATAATAGGCTTGAGCTGAGGCAACATCAAAATCTGTACGATCCGATGTGTCCAATTGAGTAAATGAAGAGGTTTGGTAATAACGATCTGTAGTTCTTGCTAATCCACCTCCGGTTACAATTCGTCCCTTTTTTCCAGTTGGGAATCCTATGTTTAGTTGGCCATACTCTTCACTTTGTATAAGATAGGCAGGTTTAACATCCTCAAAAAAAGCATTGCTACTTTTGAAATAATCCCATTTGTTCCAAGTAAAAACTGGTTCAATATATACTGGTGTTTTAAAAGGAAAATCCAATCGTGTTTTTAATTGTACTGAACTGTACAACTTTCCAAAGTATGCATTTGCAACAGTGCTCATGGCAAATTTACCCAGGTAATTATATTGAACACCAATATATCCTTCACTAATTGGCTTATTGGAAAAGTTACCACCAAAATAAGTTACGATGTTTCGCTCTTTTTTTATTCTTAAAAATAAATCATAATGACCTGTTTCATTATTGTATTTCGCTTTTGGGTAAATGTGTTTAATTTTATTATCTGATGCTAATCGGAAATATCCTTCTTTAATATCTTCGATTGTTACGAGTTTGTTTTTTTTGCGTAAAACTTTTCGAGCATAATCCGATTGTTTTTTATTCAATCCTTCAATATAAATGTTGTCAAACACAATTTTGGGCTCTTTTGCTTTGAAAGCAGAACGTTTTGCAGTCAATTCAGTAGGATCAACTCTTCGTTCAATATGGCTTTTTATAAATTCGATTTGTCGCATAGTCGCAACATAACCACTGTCAATAATTGGAGATACATTCGAAAAATTAAATAGGCCAACATCTGTTTTGGGTTCTATAATAACACCAGCTTCGCATAAAATGCTGTAGTTGGATTTGCTTTGAAGCATACTTTTTAATTGAGAAAAAAGATTGTCTTCATCTGGAGGTGGATTATTTCCACTCACATTGCTACCAATCATAAAATCTGGAAAAAAATCTTCATACATGATGTTAGATGGAAAGTTGTTGTACAATCCACCATCATACAAAAGTTTGCCATTAACGGTAATGGGTTTGATATAGAATGGGTACGACATCGATGCTCGAACAGCTTCTGCTAAATCGCCTTCTCTAAAAATCACAGGTTGCTTTAATTCAATATCAGCAGCAACGCATCTGAAAGGAACAAATAAACTGTCGAATTTATAGTTTGCTGCCGCAGCAGCACCGCCCGCCAATTCCATTGAACCAATGTCCATAGCTATTGGAGATATTACATTTGTAGGAATAATGGATGTGAGTGATGAATCCGATATTTTAAATGTAACCCACGATGCATTGCTGTCATCTCTCTTGAAATAATACACATATTTTTGATCAATGATTCCTTCCGACCAATTTCTAAAACTTTCTGATTTTACAAGTGTTTCAATTTGAGTAGGCGAAAAACCCATTGCATACATGGAGCCAATCATTGCTCCCATAGAGGTTCCTGTTATGTAATCTACTGGAATGTGATTTTCTTCTAATGCTTTTAAAACACCAATATGCGCTAAGCCACTCGCACCACCACCACTTAAAACCAATCCAACTTTTTGTGCTTTTGCAGAGTAGGAATAACATAAAAACAACATCGCTAATTGCAATAGTATGATACGTTGTTTTATGAAATTCATTTGTAGTTTTTTAGTTGTACAAAGCTAATAAGAAATACGCGAGCGAAAAAATATACTATTATATTATTGCCTAAAATAATGATTTGAAATAATCGGGCGATTTTTTTAATCGTGAGCCATACCATGAAAATAATTCTCCATCCACAATTTTAATTTGTGCTTTCGGGCAAATTTTTTGGATTATTTGAACGTGTTTTTCTTTAAAAGGAAAAGGTTCTGAAGAGAGTAGAATTAAATCAGGGTTATGATTAGCTAGTTCCTCAGTACTAACCTCTGGGTAGCGTGATTCTTTGTGTGTAAATACATTTTCTAATCCACATAGTTTTAGCATTTCATTAATAAATGTGTCATGCCCAGCTACCATGTAAGGTTCATTCCAGATAAAATAAGCCACAGTTTTATTGAGAACTTTTTTTTCGCTTTGTTGAGATATGAATGAGTTGAAAGCGTATTCAATTTCTAATTTCAGCTTAACAGCTTCTTGTCTCTTGTTTACAAGTGTTCCAATACTTGTAATCATATCAAAAGCATCTTTTAATGTGTAGATATCGCTCATCCAAACAGGATACAATTCCATTAAAGCTTCTATCTGAGCTTGTTCGTTTTCCTCCTTGTTGCCGATAATTAAATCGGGCTGCAATGCTTTTATTTTTTCGAAATCAAATTTCTTTGTTCCACCAATACGTGTTTTTGAACGAAACCATTCGTCTGGATGAATACAAAACTTTGTAATGCCAACAACCTCCTCCCTTAAGCCCAAATCGAATAATAATTCAGTCTGAGATGGAACGAGGCTAATAATCCTCTTAGGTGAGGAGGGAAGTTCTATTTTTCGATTGAGTTGGTCGATGAAGATTGGCATATTGTATATTCCTAAAAATGAAATGGGTTAATTCAAGCAATGCCTAAATTAACCCAAAACATTATATTAATCAATTACTTTGTTAAAGCATTCATAATATCATAGCAAGTAATGATATATGTTTTATCTAATTTAAAATCTTTAACAAGAACAGCTAAATTTTTATCGTTTACCATTGCAGATAATGAATCGATAGGTGTAGAGATATCAACGAATGGGAATGGCGCAGCCATAACTGTTTCAATTGTTTGATTTTTGATATCTGGATTCGCAATGATTTTCTGATACAACATACTTTCATTCAATGATCCCACAATACGTTTATCGTGTGTAACTGGAATTTGTGAAATATCCATTTTGTTCATCAATGCAACAGCATTTCCAACTGTTTCAGAACTTTCAATAGTAATCAATTTTCCATTGGTATTGTTGTTTACTAAATCTTTTGCAACCAATCCTTTTTTGTCAAAGAATCCTTTTTCCATCATCCATTCATCATTGAACATTTTACCCAAATAACGTGTTCCATGATCATGGAAAATAACCACCACTAAATCGCCTTCTTTTAATTCGTCTTTTAATTGAAGAAGTCCTGCCATTGCTGAGCCAGCCGAGTTTCCAGAAAAAATTCCTTCTTTCTTTACAATTTCGCGTGTCATAATAGCAGCATCTTTATCCGTAACTTTTTCAAAACGGTCGATGATGCTAAAGTCAACATTTGCAGGTAAAAAATCTTCACCAATACCTTCTGTGATGTATGGATAAATTTCATTTTTATCAAAAATTCCCGTCTCCTTGTATTTCTTAAATACAGATCCATAGGTATCAATTCCCCATACTTTAATGTTTGGATTTTTTTCTTTTAAATATCTTCCTGTTCCACAAATAGTTCCACCAGTACCTACACCTACCACTAAGTGAGTTATTTTACCTTCGGTTTGTTCCCAAATTTCAGGACCTGTTTGTTCGTAATGTGCTTGAGAGTTACTTAAATTGTCGTATTGATTAGGTTTCCATGCGTTTGGAACTTCAGCTACTAAACGTGATGAAACTGAGTAATATGAACGAGGATCTTCTGGTTCCACATCGGTTGGACAAACAATTACATCTGCTCCAAAAGCACGCAATGCATCTACTTTTTCTTTTGATTGTTTATCCGTTGTAGTAAAAATACACTTGTATCCTTTGATGATAGCAGCAATTGCTAAGCCCATCCCAGTGTTTCCACTTGTTCCTTCAATGATAGTTCCACCTGGTTTTAAACGACCGTCTTTTTCAGCATCCTCAATCATTTTTAGCGCCATACGATCTTTAATAGAGTTACCTGGATTAAAGGTTTCAACTTTTGCATATACTGTTGCTTTTACATCTTTTGTAAGATTGTTGATACGTACAAGAGGTGTATTGCCAATTGTTTCTAAAATGTTGCTGCTTGCTTTGCGGAATGCCATAGTTTTATTTTTTTAAAGTACGCGAAAATACAAAAAATCAGGAGATAGAATTGTAGATTTTTAGAATATCTGACGTATTTGATTTAATGGGAGGAATATTTTTTTTGTTTCTTGTCATCTTGTCAGTTTAAACCTACTGGCATAGCCTTTGAAATAGACACAGCACAAAATAATTTATCATTCATCAATTAAAATTAGATTATAGCCATGAGTACAGGAAAAATTAATGTTCAAACAGAAAACATTTTCCCAATCATTAAAAAATTTCTTTACAGTGACCACGAAATTTTTCTTCGTGAATTAGTTTCAAACGCTGTTGATGCAACCCAAAAGTTAAAAACACTTGTTTCGTTGGGGGAATCAAAAGCTACATTGGATGACTTGAATGTGGAGGTGATTATTGATAAGGCAGCTAAAACACTTACCATTCGTGATAAAGGAATTGGTATGACTGCCGAAGAAATTGAAAAATACATTACTCAAATTGCCTTTAGTGGTGCCGAAGAGTTTGTGAATAAGTACAAAGATAAAGCAGCTGAAGCCAATGCGATTATTGGGCATTTTGGTTTGGGCTTTTATTCTGCTTTTATGGTGGCTAAAAAAGTTGAAATTTTTTCACTTTCGCACAAAGATGGTGCTGCCGCAGTTCGTTGGGAATGCGATGGTAGTCCAGAATATAAAATGGAAGATGCTACAAAAGCTACCAGAGGAACAGATATAGTATTGCACATAGCCGATGATTCTGAAGAGTTTTTGGAGGATGCTCGCATCAATACATTGCTTACAAAATATTGTAAATTTTTACCTGTAGAAATTAAGTTTGGTACTCGCAAAGAAGGGGAGAAAGATAAGGAGATTGACGTTGATAATATCATTAATAATCCTTCGCCAGCCTGGACTAAAAAGCCTAGTGATTTAAAAGAAGAAGATTATACCAATTTTTACCGTGAATTGTATCCAATGAATTTTGAAGATCCATTGTTTCATATTCATTTGAATGTTGATTATCCTTTTAATTTAACGGGGATTTTGTTTTTCCCGAAATTGAAGAAGTCATTTGAAGTTCAAAAAGATAAAATTCAATTGTATTGCAATCAGGTGTTTGTTACCGATTCAGTTGAAAACATTGTTCCTGACTTTTTAGGATTATTGCAAGGTGTTATCGATTCTCCGGATATTCCTTTGAATGTAAGTCGTAGCTATTTGCAAGCAGATGGACATGTAAAAAAAATATCGGCACACATCACTAAAAAAGTAGCGGATAAATTAGAAGAGTTATTTAAAAAAGACCGTGCTGATTTCGAATCGAAATGGGAAGACATTAAAATATTTGTTCAATATGGAATGCTTTCGGAGGATAAGTTTTACGACAAAGCAAAAACATTTGCTTTGCTAAAAACAACCGAAGGTAAATTTTACACATTGGATGAGTTTGCTGAAAAAGTAAAATCTACACAAACAGATAAAGATAATCGTGTAGTTTACTTGTATTCATCAAATGCCGAAGAGCAACATGGATTTATTGAAACAGCTACTGCTAGAGGATATCAAGTGTTGGTGATGGATAGCCCAATTGATCCACATTTTATTAATCAATTAGAATCAAAATTAGAGAATACTTCATTTGTTCGTGTTGATGCAGATACAATCGATAAATTGATTAAAAAAGAGGATGCGCAACCTTCAAAATTATCCGAAGAGGAACAAAAGAAATTGCAGCCAGTGGTTGAGTCAATTGTTGCAAAAGAGAAATTTACTGTTGTTTTTGAAAGCCTAAGTGAAAAGGATGCGCCAATGCTTATTACAAAGCCTGAGTTTATGCGTAGAATGAAAGATATGAGTGCAATGGGTGGAGGTGGAATGAACTTCTATGGTTCAATGCCTGATATGCATAATTTGGTTGTGAATAGCAATCACCCGTTAATTTCAAAGATATTGAATGAGAAAGATGAAACTAAACAGAAAGAACTGACAAAACAGGCTGCTGATTTGGCAATGTTGTCGCAAGGGCTCTTGAAAGGAGAGGAGTTGACAAAATTCATAAAACGCAGTGTGGAATTAATTGATTAGTAAAAACTGACAATTTTCGACACCTTGTCATAAGTTTAACAATGGTATGTGCTTTGACAATTTTGTCGTACATTTAACAAACAAAAACAAAAACAAAAATGAAAAAATCGTATTTAATTATTGGAGCCATTTTAGGTTTAGTAGTAATTATCTTTTTTATGTACCGTAGTACATACAACACTGCAATTAATTTGCAAGAAAATGTAGATGAAAAGTGGGGTAATGTAGGTGCAAATTATCAACGTAGAGCCGATTTAGTTCCTCAATTGGTGGCAACTGTTAAAGGTGCTGCAGAAAACGAAAGAGGAATCTTAACAGCTGTTACAGAAGCACGTGCGGGTATCGTAAATGCAAAAACTCCTGAAGATATGGATATCATGGGTAAAAAAATCAATACAGCTATTAACTTAGCTTTTGAAGCTTACCCTCAAATTCGTTCAACTCAAAACTTTAGCGATTTACAAGCTCAGTTAGAAGGAACGGAAAACAGAATTGCTGTTTCTCGTAAAGAATACAACGAAGCTGTAAAATCATTTAATAGCCATATT
This sequence comes from Bacteroidia bacterium, assembly GCA_044337125.1. Lineage (GTDB taxonomy): Bacteria > Bacteroidota > Bacteroidia > 2-12-FULL-35-15 > 2-12-FULL-35-15 > 2-12-FULL-35-15. The sequence goes on along the minus strand of JBIIOB010000037.1, from coordinate 2,882 downwards.
CGTGGATTCTTTAACAGTATTTTCTTAAACAAAGATACATTCAGCAAAAAAGAACCATTCAAAGAATCAGCAGGTTCTGAAGTAGCACCAAAAGTTGAATTCTAATGTCGGCTAAAAATTTCTTTACTGAAGAACAAAAACAGGCAATTCAAAAAGCCATTGCCAATGCAGAGCTAAACACATCGGGCGAAATTCGCTTACATGTGGATAGTAAATGTAAAGGTGATGGACTGGATGCAGCCGTTGAAACATTTGATAAACTTAAAATGCATAAAACAGCACTCCGAAACGGAGTGTTGTTTTATTTAGCTGTTGACGATAAAAAGTTTGCTATTGTTGGCGATAAAGGAATCAATGATACTGTTCCAAAAGGTTTTTGGGACGAAGTGCGTGATACCATGTTAGCTCATTTTAAAAATCAAGAATTTACAGATGGTCTTTGCAAAGGCATTGAAATGGCTGGTGTGAAATTAAAAGCACACTTTCCTTTGCAAAAAAACGATACCAACGAATTGAGTAATGATGTTTCTTTTGGAAGCTAATTACTAATTAGAATTTACTTTATCTCTTACACATTGAAAAAATACATACTTCTACTTTTATCTTTTATTGGTTCGTTCACCATGCTTACTGCTCAATCGAGTGGAGTAATTGATCGTCCAAATCCTCCTCGTTTGGTAAACGATTTATCTGCAAGTGATTTCTTGACTTCATCGGAAGAAGCTGCTTTAGAAAGCAAATTGGAAGCTTTTGCCAACGAAACATCCAATCAAATTGTGATTGTGGTAGTGGATGATTTAGCTGAGTTAGAAGCATGGGATTATGCTACCCAATTGGGACAAAAATGGGGGGTAGGACAAAGTAATTTTGATAATGGTGTTGTTATTTTAATAAAACCAACTGGAGGTGAAGGTCAAAGAGATTTATTCATTGCTGTTGGAACGGGATTAGAAGGGGCTATTCCGGATATTACAACCAAACAAATTCGTGAAAACGAAATGTATCCATCGCTAAAACAGGGAATGAATTATGAAGCTTTGGATAAAGCTACTAGCGTTCTGATGAGTTTGGCCAAAGGTGAATTTAACTCTGATCAATACGGTGCAAAGCATAAAAAGAAAGGTATTGATAAATGGAAACTAGCAGGAATGCTCATCATATTTATCATTTTTATTATTATTTCTATTAAACGTGGAGGCAAAGGTGGAGGTGGTTTCACCATGGGATCAACTGGACTGTTCTTTGGTCCTCGCTTTGGTAGTGGTGGATTTGGAGGCGGCTTCGGTGGTGGTTCTTCAGGTGGCTTCGGAGGTTTTGGTGGCGGAGGCTTCGGTGGCGGAGGTTCTGGTGGTAAATGGTAGATTTATTCGTTAACCCACTTTTCAATTTCTTTCTGATCCAAATCAATATAATTTACCCAATGCTCAACAGTACTGTTGTTGACAAGGTAAATAGTAGGCATGTCCATTCCAGCTAAGTAAATAAAGTTTCTTCCTAAAAGCATACAATGTGGAATGTCTTCGGTATGTGTATCTTCAAAGAATGGTTTTAAATTTTCTTTATCTCCGTTCAATACAAAATAAAAGGATAGAGAAGGATTGCGTTCGTGAATGATTCGCATCTTTTTAGCAGCAATACGGCAGTGTGGGCATTTTAAACTCATAAATGCCATTACGTGTTTTCCTTGCGATAAGGAAGTGGGAGGAATGTTTAAAGTCGCATCTTTATACAAAGAATCCAATTCTAATTTGAAATTTTCCTCCGGTTTGTTTAAGTATGCTTGTGAATAATCCAATTCAACAGGATTTAATATAAAAGGCATAGCCAGAGATGCTAAAACAGGAAGAATTAATGCGAATCGTTTTTTATCTTTTATTTCCCATCCAGCATGAAATTTATATAGAACGGCAAATGCACCTAACATTCCGATGTTTTTGATTAGTGCCTGTAATGGTGTCATAGGTAATGCAGTTCCAAAGCAACCACAATTACCTTTGTTGCCAACAATAATCATTAGCAATAATAAATAAACACAAAATACTAAAAGGATAGCAATAGCCATTTTATAGGCCATTTTAAGATTAATCTGTAATATCAGCAGTATTCCAATTGCAAATTCAGCAGCAATCATTAAACGCGCTACAAATGGCGCAATCTGCCAATTGATAAAACCTAAATCAACAAAGGTGTATTCAAATGGCTCAATGGGGTAGAGTTTGGTATATCCCGAATAAAGGAATATAACACCCATTAAAATGCACAATACCGACAATACAATCTTTTTTAGCATGGCTCAAAAATAAATAAAAAAAGCGCCCATCTTGCGAAAGGCGCTTTTTTATGAATAATCAATGGATTATTTTAATTCACAAGTTGTAGTAGTTGTGTAAGTAGTAGAACCAACAGTTGAAGTTGTAGTTCTGTCTAAACAAGCTGCTTGAGCTTGACCTTTTTTAGCCTCATTGTAAACAACTACTTGTGGAGTTCCTGCAACACCATTTGTTGTTGATGTACATGTACAAGTTCTGTCTTTTTTGCAAGAAGCTAAAGAAGCTACTGCTACTACTGCAATAAATAATACTTTTTTCATTGTGTTGAATGTTTTTTTGGTTAGTAATAGGGCAAACTTAGTGAAATTTTGAAATACAGCAAATGATTTAGTAAGATTTTAACAAAATTGTAATTTAGACTTAATATGCATAATCTTTCAAGTATTCAAAAGGCTCTGTTAAAGCGCCTTCTTTGCACAAGGATGCTCTTTCGATAATACCATCCGTGTCTTCAGCTATAATGCTTGGTAAAACTCGCTCCATTAAGTCTTTCCCAAAGTCGTCACTTGCATCGCGTGGTAATTCACATGGTAAATTATCCACTGCCATAAT
>JBIIOB010000377.1:0-3107 GCA_044337125.1 Bacteroidia bacterium | reverse complement strand
TAGCTGCAGCAATTAGAACTGGCAATCCAAAGAACATTTCAAAATATTTTATTGAAAATGTAGATTTAAAGGTTATTGAGAAAGAAGATGTATATAGCAAACAGCAAGCGGAAATGATTCTAAAGGATTTTTTTGGCAAGCATGCTGTAAAAGCCTTTACTGTTGCTCATAAAAGTCAGCCTAAAAATGGATCTCAATATGTAATTGGTAATCTTGAAACTTCAAATGGAAAATTTAGAACTTACTTCTTAATCAAAACTACAGGAAACCAGACCTTGATTCAGCAATTTAAAATAGAGACTGAGAATGAGTAAAAAATTATTTGCCGAAAAAAATTACCATTTTAACATTCAACAATTCATTAAACAAGCCATTTCCGAAGATATTGGTGATGGCGATCATACCTCACTAGCTTGTATTCCATCGAGCGCAAAAGGAAAAGCTAAATTATTAGTGAAAGAAAATTGCATCATTGCTGGCGTTGAATTAGCTGTGGAAATTTTCAAACAAGTGGATACTGGACTAAAAGTGAAAGTATTTATCAAAGACGGGAACCCTGTAAAAATTGGCGATATCATCTTAACGGTTGAAGGCAAATCACAATCCATTTTACTAGCAGAACGTTTAGTTCTGAATTGCATGCAACGTATGAGTGGTATAGCAACCAAAACCAATCATTTGGTTCAATTGTGTAAAGGCACCAAAACAAAAGTGATTGATACCAGAAAAACAACTCCTACGATTAGAGGACTTGAAAAATGGTCGGTGTTAATTGGTGGCGGAGCAAATCATCGCATAGGCCTTTACGATATGATTCTTATCAAAGACAATCATATTGATTATGCAGGTGGAATAAAACAAGCCATTGATTCAGCAAATGCATATATAAAATCGAAAAAGAAAAAGTTAAAAATTGAAGTTGAAGCACGCAACCTGAATGAAGTTAAACAAATACTCGAAGTTGGAAAGGTTCATCGTATTATGCTTGATAATTTCAGTTATGCTGATATTAGAAAAGCAATTCAATTAATTGACGGCAAATACGAAACGGAAGCATCAGGCGGTATTACCGAAAAAACAATTGGAGCCTATGCAAAATGTGGAGTTGATTTTATCTCTGTAGGTGCTCTTACGCATCACATTAAGAGCATTGACCTTAGTTTAAAAGCATACTAAAATGCAAACAAAGCATATAAAATTATTAATCCGAACTAAGCCAATTTATAAGACTATAAAGGGCAGCAAAAAATTAATTTTGCCTGGCTTCGAAGGATTATCTTTTTATGTGGTAACAAAGTTTTTCTTTCAAGGTTTAAAGAATGGTGCACTAAACATGCGAGCATCATCACTTGCCTTTAGTTTCTTTCTGGCTCTTTTCCCTACTATTATCTTTTTATTTACCCTCATTCCCTACATTCCAATCGAACATTTCCAAGATTATTTATTTAATCTTTTGCAAAATGTATTGCCCAAATCGGCTTTTGAAGCCACTGAAGATACGATTGCTGATATCATCAAAAACCAACGAGGAGGATTGCTATCTTTCGGATTTATTTCTGCGTTATACTTTTCTACCAATGGTTTCAACGCAATGATCAATGCATTTAATGAAACCTATCATGACATTGAAACAAGAACACCTTTAATGCAAAGGGTCGCATCCTTTTACATGCTATTTATTACTGTTTTATTATTATCAATTGCTATTGCACTAATTATCGGAAGTGAATTAGGATTTCATTATTTGGTGCACAAAGACAAAACCTTATTTTATTTATTAAATACCGGAAAATGGTTAATATTAGCTATGCTTAGCTATGCCCTTATTTCATTTCATTATTACCTTGGACCAAAAGAGAAAAAGGGATGGCGATTTTTTTCAGCAGGTTCTATGTTTGCCACATTGCTAATCATTGTAGCATCCCTTGCCTTTGGTTATTATGTAAATAATTTTGGCAATTACAATAAATTATATGGTTCTATTGGAACCCTTATTGTTATTATGATGTGGATTTACATCAACTCGCTAATTCTATTATTGGGATTCGATTTAAACGTAAGTATACACAGTGCTAAAAAGCATTCTCTTACTAAATTACGTCTCGTGGATCATCATTAGTATCGCCTTTACCCGACTTTTTACGCATTCGAATATTCAGCATTTCAACAAACAATGAAAATGCAATGGAAATATATACAATTGTTTTATCCACATGTTGATGCAATGCTTCTAGTACTAGAATCATTCCTATCATTAATAAAAACGAAAGCGCTAATACCTTAATGGTTGGATTTTCATTGATAAAATCACTCACTTTTCCGGAGAATAAAATCATGATTATCATTGCTATAATTACTGCTAAAATCATTACGATTAGATTAGTAACTAAACCTACTGCGGTTAAAATTGAATCGAAAGAAAAAACAATATCAATCAAAACAATTTGGAGTACTATTCCATTAAAACTTGTTTTATTCGATTTTACTCCTTCTTCTTCATAGCCTTGAACCTTATTATGCAATTCAATCGTTGTTTTGTATAACAAAAACACTCCACCTGCAAATAAAATCAAATCACGACCAGTAACCCCAAAATCACCAATAGAAAACAGTGCATCTTTTAAACCTACAATCCAGGAAATACTAAAAAGCAATGTTACACGCATAATAAGTGCCAACATTAAACCTATTGTACGAGCCTTGGGCTGTTTGCTTTTAGGCAATTTACCTGCAACTATTGAAATAAATATGATGTTATCAATCCCCAGAACAATCTCCAACACCGAAAGAGTCAATAAACTAATTAAGGAAGCAACGGTAAACAATTCGTGAAAGTCCTGAGCTAAGTGCATAAAATTATATTTTTTGCAAAAATACTCATTTTTTTAAAATGAATTGAAAATTTTATTAACTGAAAATCAAATACTTATGAAATAATTTAGTACTATGTGATACAAGGTACTAATTTTTGTATATATCTTTGCAATGTCAAATAAGTATCGAATTAAAATAAAAAACCATGAATATAGAAAACACAAAAGCACAAATGAAAAAGGGTGTACTTGAGTTTTGTATTCTATCGATTCTTTCGAAAACTGAACACTATC
>JBIIOB010000376.1:0-3120 GCA_044337125.1 Bacteroidia bacterium | reverse complement strand
CAGGTTCTTTTTTTCGTTTTTCTTCAGATTACTTTTACTTGATTTAAAAAAGAATCAATTACTACTCGTATTCTGGCTCATCTTTTTTGGAGTGATCACCAACAGTGTGGCGCCACGTTACGGTGTTGCTTATTTATTTTGGGGGCCTGAATACTTTGACAAAACTAGTTACCTCTCCTATTTTATTACAGGCTTTGCTTGTGGCGGATTTGTAATGGCTTATAATATAGCAAGCTATATCAAAAATGCTTTTCGCTTTCCATTTTTAGCAACCTTACGTAATCCATTTTGGAAATATTGCTTGAACAACTTTGTAATTCCAATGAGCTTTACCATTTTGTATTGTATCCAAATTTTTCGATTTTTAAAAGGAGAAGAAATCTATTCAACAGGAGAAATTTTATTTTTTATTTCAAGCTTTTTAGCTGGTAATGCCTTTTTTGTATTCCTTGCATTTACCTACTTCTTTGGTGCTAACAAGGACATTACTAAGCTACATGGATTACAATATGCTGATAACAGTGCTAAACCAAATGAAAAATCATCGGCTCGTGCAAAAACAATTAATGAAGGAGAACGAAATCCATATCTAATTAAAGAATCACGCGATTGGTATGTTGAAACATATCTTGCTTCCCCATTAAAAATAAGGTTAGTACGTTCTGTTCGTCATTATAAAAAAGAAGTACTCAAATCAGTGCTCAAACAAAATCACAAATCAGCTTTTGTTTTTCAGATACTATCCATTATAAGTTTAATTAGTTTGGGATTATTTTCTAAAGTATCAGCATTTACTATACCTGCAAGCGCTAGTATATTTTTGCTATTCACCATGTTTATTATGTTGTTTAGCTCGTTCTACGCCTGGTTCAGAGGTTGGTCAACGGCTATATTTATTGTTTTCTTGGTCTTGTTTAATTATTTACACAAAGTAAATTTTTTATCCTCAGCAGGAAAAGCATACGGTTTAAATTACAACACTGTTAAAGCAAACTATGATTACGACAATTTTAAACAGAACGATATCGCATTTGAAGCGCTCAATCAAGATATAGATGCTACCATTGCTCTGTTAAACAAATGGAAAGCAAAAAATACAGATCCGAATAATCCAGATAAAAAGCCAAAAATGTTTTTTATCAATGTTAGCGGTGGTGGTGTTCGCTCTTCTTTATGGACCATGCATACCCTACAGTTTGCAGACAGTGTTTCGAATGGAAAACTATTAAAACAAACACAGCTTATTACTGGATCATCGGGAGGAATGGTGGGTGCAGCGTATTTAAGAGAATTGTATTTACAAAAGCTAAAACACAATTTAAAAAGTTATTACAGCTCAAAATACAAAACAAATATTTCAAAAGACATTCTAAATCCAATAGCCTTTACGGTTGCAACCAGCGAATGGTTTTTCCCATTCAAAAGTTTTACTGTAGATGATAATGTTTATATGGAAGATAGAGGTTATGCATTCGAACAAAAACTTTTAGAGAATACAGACAATGCTTTTAATAAACGTTTAAATGATTACAAGTTGGCCGAAGCTAATTCGTATATTCCAATGATGGTATTCTCTCCATCCATTGTAAATGATGGACGAAAAATGCTAATCTCTCCATTGGGTATTTCTTACCTAACACAAAATGCAAGGACCGAAAAAACAAACTATAATAAATTGTTTGATGCCATCGAATATTCAAAAGTATTCAAAAAACAAAATGCTGAAAGGACCTTATTTACAAGTGTTTTGCGCATGAGCGCTACCTTCCCTTACATTTCACCTGTAGTTAGTTTACCGACCGAACCACGTATTGAAATAATGGATGCTGGCTTAAGAGATAATTATGGATTAGAAACGAGTTTGAGATTCATTAAAACATTCAACGATTGGATTGCTGCAAACACAAGTGGCATTGTAATCATTCAAATTCGAGATAAACATAAAAACATTCCAATTGATGAAAACCCATCCCAAACATTGGCACAAGCGCTAAGCCGACCAATGGGTAGCTTTTATGGTAATTTATTTCAAGTGCAGGATTTTAATCAAAATCAGCAAATACAATATGCTGACAGTTGGTGCAAATCATCCATTGAAATTATTGATTTTCAACTACGAAATGAATTGAAAGACCGAATTTCTTTAAGTTGGCATTTGACCAATAAAGAGAAGCAAAAAGTATTGGAATCACTTTATTTACCTGAAAACCAAGAATCGGTTAAGCGGATTTCTGAGCTTTTAAAATAGACTAACAGATGTATCCAAAGTCTATCCTCCTTTTTATTATTGGCTTTAGCATTACACTCCTGCTATTGTTTTACTTATCTGAAGAGAAAAAGACAAACCCTTCATTTTGTTTCTGGAAAACGAAACTTTCTATTTCATCAACTGAATTGAAACAGATGGAAAAATTAGAGGTTAATCATATCTATCTGAGATTATTTGATGTGGATTGGAATTCATTTGAGGAGGAAGCATTACCTGTTGGAACGATTAGTAATTGGTGGGATGGCAACATCGGTAATCAACAGATAACTCCAAGCATTTACATAACCAACTCAGTTATGAAAAATCTCAACAAAAAACAACTTGATACTTTAGCTATTAAGATTAAAATTAGGATAAACACTATTATTGAAAAATATTCAGAAGAATTTGGCCAGTCAAAACTATGGGAATTGGAAAACAAAAGATACGAAAACAACTTAAATAGAGATAGTTTACAGAAGATTGTTGACTCGTTATCAATAATTGAACAACATAATTTCCAAAAAAAAATTAACGATATTCTTATCGATTGTGACTGGACAACAGAAACAAAAGACAACTATTTTTATTTTTTAAGCCGTCTAAAAAAACAGTTCCCACAATATTCAATTAGTGCAACAATACGATTATGGCAATTTAAAAACAGAAAATTAGCAGGCATACCTCCTGCCGACAGAGGCTTATTAATGTGCTATAACACATCCAATCCAACTGAATACAATTCAGAAAATGCTATTGCATCTTTAAATCAGATTCAACAATACTACACAAATAAAACATATCCAATAAAATTAGATGTTGCCTTGCCTCTTTTTAGTTGGGGAGTCATCTATCGGAATCAGAAATTCAAG
>JBIIOB010000375.1:0-3122 GCA_044337125.1 Bacteroidia bacterium | reverse complement strand
AAACAATACTCTGGCTTTGCTTTTGGAATGGGTGTGGAGCGTGTTACCATGCTTAAATATCAGGTGAAAGATTTACGTTTGTTTTTTGAAAACGATGTACGTTTTCTAAAACAATTTAAAGCAGCCTTATAGGCATTTTATGATTCCTCAACGACTACAACTTTTAAAGGATCTGTTGGAAAAAGAACCAACAGATTCTTTTTTAAACTATGCTTTGGCGCTTGAATATGCCAAAGAGAATAATCTCACAAAAGCTATTGAACTCATTGAACAAATTGTTCAGAAAGATGAGCAATATTTAGCTTCTTATTATCAATTAGGTCAATTGTATGAGCAACAAAACCAAGCTCAAAAAGCATTAGAATATTATAAAAAGGGTGTTCTAATTGCACAAGCGCAAAAAAACAAGAAAACCCTAAACGAATTAAACGAGGCTATTTTTTTATTGGAGGAATAATATTTCCCAATTTTATTTGTTTGTCTATTTATTTGCTTTACTTTCGAATCAAACTAATCCATTCCTATGATAACACGTATGTTCCTTCAGTCGATGTTGGTAATCGCTTTCCTATTTACTACATCAGTTACAAAAGCTAATAAAGATGACCTAGCAAAGGCTTGGGAATCATTTAAAAAAAATGATAGAGATGCCGCAATAAATGGCTTTAAAGCTTGTATTGCAGACCCTTCTACTAAGGAAGAAGCTTATTTAGGCTTGTGTTTGTCGTATTGGGAACAAGCAAAAACACCTGAAGCATTCGAAAATTTCATGAACTTTTACAAAGCTTCATCCAATCCGTATCCTTATGTATATGCATTATGGACAACCGATTGTTTGTTTTCAAACTATGGTAAAAAATCAAAAGAGCAATTAGCATTATTGAATACCATTATTGCTGATCCTCGTGCAAATAGTACCATCAAAGGTATGGCTCAATCCATGGTGGGTTATCATTACGAAAGTATAGGCGATTTCAAAAAAGCATTGGTAGAATTCAATAAACTTGGTACAATTAATAATTGGCAAGTGGTTGGAACATTTGAAAATATTTCGGGTAGCGGATTTAACAAAGATTTTCAGGTATTGCAAAATCCAAAATCGGATGCTGAATTTAAAAACAGCGTAGATGCAAAAGTAAATTGGTTCGAAGTAAAAGATGTGCGTAATGATAAATGGTTCGACTTTAGTTACCATTTTGTATATAGCAATTCAATTATGTATGCTCAAACATTTGTGATGAGCGATGTGGATCAAGATGTGATTTTACGTTCTGGGGTTTCTGGATCTTTAAAAATTTGGTTGAACGATAATTTAGTTGTTGCTGAATCAGAAGAGCGTAATGCTGATCTTGATTTATTCTCACACAAAGTGAAACTAAATAAAGGGTATAACCGAATCTTGGTTCAAGTAGGAGAAAGTGAAGCGGATAGAGCTAATTTTTTATTGCGTTTTACGGACATGAATGATAAGCTAATTACCAATTTGCAAGCATCAGCAAGTTATCAAGACTACACAAAAGCTGCGGTTGCAAAACCTGAGTTAGTGCCTTTCTTTGCTGAGGATTATTTTATTCAAAAATTAAAATCATCTCCAGATAATCTTATCGACTTAATCATGTTGTCTGAAACCTATTTAAGAAATGATAAGGCATATGAAAGTAGAAAAACATTGTCGAAAGTGCATGCTCAAGCGCCTACTAGCACATTTATAGCAATGCGTTTATTAGATGTGTATTCTCGTCAAAATAATACCACTGAATATACTACGGAGTTGGAAAATATCAAAAAGAATGATCCAAATAGCTGGTATGCTTTGAACTTAAAATATGAAGATGCGAATAAGAAAGAAGATTTTAATGAAGCAGAAGAAGCATTAGATAAAATTATTAGTTTGTATGGAAACAATCTAGATACTGATTTAAAGAAAATAGATATGATTGCTCGTAAAAAGAATTACGATGAACTTTACAAGAGCATTAATACAATCTATAAAAAATATCCAGATGAATATTCTGCTATGGCTTTAAAGTATTTGGTAGAAACTTCTACTTCAAAAGATTTAGCAAAAGGAAATGCAATCTTGAAAAAGTATTTGACTACCAATTATTCTGATAAAGTATTGACTTCCTTGGCTGAGAATTTCTTTAAATTAGGAAATGTAAATGAAGGGTTGAAAATATACCAACAACGTGTAAATAATCGTCCATACGCAATTGGCGATTACCAAGATATGGCTGATTTGTATTTTGGAATGCAAAACTATGACCAAGCGTTAGAATGGCAACAAAAAACATTAGCTAAAGCTCCTTATCATGGATATTATTATGAAAAAGTTGGTAAGATTTTAGAAGCACAAAACAAAAGTGCTGAAGCCAAAACTTCTTATCAAAAAGCCATTTATTATGATCCAACCAATTATGCTTCTCGTAAACAAATTGCAATTATTGATGGAAAGAAAGATGAGTTTTCAAATTTCAAAACAGAAGATGTTTATGAAATGTATAAAAACTCGCCAAGTAAATCCGAATTTCCTGATGATAATAGCTTGATAATTTTAAATGATCGTCAACGCATTGTTTATCCAGAAGGAGCTTCGGAAGAGAAAGATGAAATTTTAATTAAAGTTTTTGATCAAGCCGGAATTGATAATTGGAAAGAATATTATGTTGGATACAATCAATACACCCAACGTATCATTGTAGATAAATCGGAAGTTCTAAAAGCAAATGGAAATCGTTTGCAAGCAGAATACAATGGAAGTTATTTTGTGTTTACTTCATTAGAGCCTGGTGATGCGATTCATTTATCGTATAGAATTGAAGATTACCAATCAGGACAAATGGCTTTACATTTTTCTGATGATTTTAATTTTAATTATTTCTACCCTACAACCTTATCACGCTATAGCATTATGGTAGCAAATAATAAAAAATTCAACTATAATGTACGTAATGCAGATATAAAAGCGGTTACAGAAGATGTTGAGGGGTATAAAAAATATACTTGGGAGATGAAAAATGCTGCTTCTTTAAAATCTGAAACAGTAATGCCAACATTAAATGAAGTTGGTGCTCGTCTTGAATTATCATCAATTCCTGATTGGCAATTTGTTGCAAATTGGT
>JBIIOB010000374.1:0-3123 GCA_044337125.1 Bacteroidia bacterium | reverse complement strand
GATATAACATACCAAAAGGATCGATATCGAACCATTCAGCACGAGGGTGAACACCTACAAGTTCTCCGGTACTCTGTTGGCAACTCGCCAAAGTAACAATAGAACCTAACAAGAGCAATTTTTTCATTTTGTTTTGTTTTTATATTAAACCCCTATTTTGTTAGAAATCACCACACATTTGTATGGTGATTTAATATTGAAATAGGGTAGCTTAAACGATAGTTATTGGTTAAGGTTACAAAAAAATCAATTTTTACAAGAAACGTACATTCATGTGACCTTGTTTTTTCTCAGGTTTCGAAAACTTTTGGCAGAAACCTAACATAATCTCATGTGAACCACTACTATGATTTTTGATAGCAGATAGCGTTAAATCATAAGAATAACCAAATTTTAAAGTTGATTTTTGATTTTTCATTGGCCACTCTAAACCTGCCATCACTGGAATAGCATCCGTTAAACGGTAAGAAGCACCAACAAACACCATATTGTTCCATTTTAACAACATATTTATATCAACTTGTGTAGAAGAAGCGTCTGACTTAGCTAAAACACCTGGAGTCAATTTAAATTGAGTTCCTAAATCAAATGTATAACCAGCCATTACATAATAGTGACGAGCAACTTTATAATCAAAATTATAGAACAAAGGAGAACCTGCTGCACCACCACCTTGAGATAATGTTTGTTCTGGCAAATGCAATGAAGATAAACCAACATAGAATTTACTAGTAGTATAATATAAACCAAACCCTACATCATAAGTAGTTGCAGCTGCACCACCCCAAGGAATAGCTTGATCGGTACCACCACCATTTTGTGTTGAAGTTCCATCTGGAGCCAACCATTTAGTACCATCTATAGATTTCTGAATCATACCAGCATCTAAACCAATACCTAAAATACCAGGTCCAACAACAAGGTGGAATGAATATGCTAATTTTGCTTTTAATGTTTTTTCAAATCCTAACTGATCTTGATCTACCGTTAAACCAATACCACCATGAGCAATTTGACCGTAATCAACGCTCAATAATCCTGTTTTTGGAGCACCAGGAAAACTAGTCCATTGTTGACGATACAACAATGTAGCACACAACGCTTTGTTTGTTCCAGCATAAGCAGGGTTCACTGCTAAACGGTTAAACATGTTCATACTAAATTGAGCATCTTGCTGAGCAAAAGCTACCAATCCAGTAATTGATAAAGCAATAGTAGTAAGGGTTTTTTTCATGTTTTCTGTGTTAAATAATTAACAAAGTTTTTCTTTTTTACAGTAAATTTATACTAAAGTCAGGTCGCTAAATTAAACATAAGTTTATAAAAAACAAATTTTTTAAACAATTTATTGTTCAAACTGTATTATTTCTATTGTTTTATCATCCTAATTTTTGATAGGTCTGCCACCATCGGTCAGGCATTTCATCCTGACAAGCAGTCTCATAGTCGCTATAAGAACAGGGAACCATGTGATGGCGCTCAAATTTTATTTGATGGTTTATTGGGTACGGAACGTCCATCCACCAGCGATCACTCTTATTACTTTTATAAAAAACAATCTCATGTTCATGATTGGTAATGGAAACACGGTACTTGGTATATTCCGATTTATCGACAATCGGATAATCCTTTTTACGGTTATAAAAACCATCTATAAAATACCAAATCATTTGCGCCACCAAGTGTGCCGTCTGTTTATTGGTATCAAATGCTGGGTTTATTTCATAAAAACCAATAGAGGTTAATTTATCACTCATGCCGGCATAGCGTGTAATCTGACAAGCTTCTTCACCATAAAATCCATTTGGTGATGCATTTGCGTTTCCGGGAGCATCGCACTGACGGATTGCAGAGATATCAAAACTTACCACATCTGCATTGCGCACAATAGGCTCTACATCTTCCATGTTTTTTCGCAAGGCGCCTAAACGATGGGCATCAAAATACAATTTGTTCATCAACTCAACTGAATTTTGATCCACAAAATAGGTTTGATACCCGACATTACTGTAGTTAAACAGTATGTTGGGTTTATGTAAAATGATTTTACTTAAATAACTTTGAGAATTTAAATCCGCATCACCATCACCAATATCGAATGCAGAGTCGACAGCAACGATATTGATCGTTTGTTCCATCTTTTGATAAGCCAAATAATTGCAATAAGTAAGATCTTGCCCGCCACCAATAATAATTGGAACAATATTTTTTTTCAATAACTGTGCTATAACATCTGTTACTGCAAAATAACTATCATCGATGGAATTCCCTTTTCTGATATTTCCTAAATCGACAATTTTTGCTTGGTAATTCCCTTGAAATAATTTGAATAAATTTTCACGAACATAATCTGCGGCTAACCCACAACCTTCGTTGTTCAATGCTTTTCGATCCTCTTCTATTCCAATTATAGCCAACTGAATATTTTCCAAATCAGGAAACTCTGCTCCTTTTGTATAACAATTTATTATTTTTCCATAAGCTGTTTCTGAATAGAATTTGCTTCCATTAAAATCAGCAACATCAATTGGAGTAAAATATTCTTGCATAGTAACTAGTTAATCGTTTCCATTTTTTATTGATGAATCGAATATAGCATTATTTCTTTTTTGCAACTTTTTTAGCGGCCGTTTTCTTTACTGCTGTTTTTTTAACTGCTGTTTTTTTCGCAGCCGTCTTCTTAACCGCTGTTTTCTTAGCTGCTACTTTTTTTGCTGGTGCAGCCTTGAATGCTGTCTTTTTCTTAAAACGATTTCCTTTACTTGCATTTTTAGGGTCTGCAGCAATGTCCAAACAATCTTGCAACGACAATGATTTGGGATCAATACCTTTTGGTAATTTGAAATTATTATCGCCTATTACCAAGTATGGGCCCCATCTGCCATTCAACAATTGCACTTCTGGATTCTCCGGGAATGTTTTAATGTATTTATCAATTTCGGCTTGACGTTTTGCTAAAATCAATTCGATGCAACGATCAGCAGTTACAGTCATTGGATCATCTTCTTTTTTCAATGAAACAAAAATGCTGTTGTGTCGAACGTATGGACCAAAACGACCAATTGCAACAGTCATCTCTTTCCCTTCAAATTCACCAGCAACACGAGGCAATTTAAATAAATC
>JBIIOB010000373.1:0-3126 GCA_044337125.1 Bacteroidia bacterium | reverse complement strand
TATGCTGTAAAAAACGATGGTAATCGGAACTCCTGCAGGAACACGATACGAAAATTCACCTTGAGAATTGGTATACACAGGAGCTAAGGAAGTTCCAAGCACAGAAACGCTTACATCTTCAATGGGTTCATTATCTTCATCCACAATTTTCCCAAATACAGTTGCAGTATTTTGAGCATAAAAGGCGGTGGAGATCAAAAATAAAAGGGAGAAAAAAACTACCTTCATTTGTATTTTAAAAACGTTCGAATTCAACACAATTATCTACAAATGGGTTATTAATTTTTCTTTTTGTAATCGCCACGTTTCCAAGCTTGTATAAACTTTGCCCAAGCAATAGGATTCAATAAATTATTAGGAGGTAATTGACCAGCATAATACAATTTACTTTGGTACTGTTGCATATTGTATTTATAGTTCAAACTTGCATCCATTGCCATACCTGTCATACGTTCCTTCATGTCAGAACGAGCCATATTGCTGTTTGCTCTATCCAAATCATCCTCTGGCATTTCTAATTTAAGAAATGCTTGTTTAAATTGCTCTTTGGTCGGCCATGGATAAACCTCTGTAGTTTGAAGGTAAACAGTATCTGTACGAAGAACTTGAATCAAGGAATATTTATTATCAGTTAGAGTATCCGGGATGATAAAGGTTGCATTAGTATAACCAATAGCCGAGAATTGAAGTGTATCTCTCACCTGAGCTACAAAAGAAAAATAACCAAAATAATCGCTAATGGTTCCACGATTTGAATTTTTGATGATAATGCTTGTATATGGGATTGGCTGTAAGCTATCTCCTTCAACTACCACTCCAGTGAATTGGACTAATTTACGGGCTTTTGATCCATCATCTTGCCAATTCACTTTATTTTGTGCAACAAGTGTGTGAATTGAAAAGATAAATAATAAACAGGTAATAATTTTATTCCACATAATTCTAATTTTAGCTTTTTCAAAGATAAGTATTTTAAAAGCGTTTCAACCTTTTTAGAACTGATTTTATGGTTTTTTATTGCATAATTTATCCAATTAGAATAATTCAAGGATTTTACCTTTTTTTTTAGCATATTTACTGCAAATTAGATCCAATGAAAAAACTACTACTTTCCCTTTTTGTTATAATATCTACTAGTTCTTTTTCGCAAATAACGATTACGAGTGCTGATATGCCAAATGCTGGTGATAGCATTGTACTTAGCACAGCAAATAATAACTCAGTCACTTTTCCAATACTAGCAGACTCCAATGCTACCTGGGATTATTCAACACTGATTCCAACCATCCAGATGTATGATAAATACGATTCACCGATGAGCTTTACCACTCCATTCAATTTGTTGTTTAATGTCCTAAACACCAGTTATGGTCGCGATAACTATGACTTAACTAGCATTAATATTCCAATTGTTCAGTTAACTGATGCGTATGATTTTTTTAAAGAATCTAGTGCTAGCCTTAAGCAAATTGGGTCCGGATTTACAATCAATGGAGCACCACTACCTTTCTTCTATACATCTGCTGATGTAATTTATAATTTCCCAATTAATTATCAAGACACTGACTCTTGCGATTATCAATATGGACTTCCAATTCCTGTTTTAGGGTATTACGGACAAAAAGGTCATCGTGTAAACCAAGTCAATGGCTGGGGGAATTTAATCACCCCATTTGGATCTTTCCAATCGCTTTTAGTAACCTCTAAAATTGATGCAGTTGACACCATTTATTTTGATACGCTTTCCTTTGGGACAAACCTTCCTCGTCCAACTCGTTACGAATTCAAATGGTTAGCAAACGGAATGAAAGCACCAGTATTGCAAATTAATGCTACAGAAGGCAATGCTAGTTTAATGGCTACAAACATTCAATACATTGATAGCTTGCGCTCAAATGTGCCACATGTAGGAATTGTTGAAAATTCAAATACTATTCAATTTAAAACCTATCCTAACCCTACTTCAGATGTATTAACCATTGAATATATCTTAGCTAAAGCTGACTTTACCAATATTTATATTTCAGATATAGTTGGAAAAAAAGTGAAAATAGTTTGCAATGAAATGCAAACAAAGGGACAATACAGAAAACAAATTAACTTGAGCGATTTAAGTGCTGGTACATACATTCTAATGGTGCAAACAGCTAATGAACTTAGCACTCAAAAAATTAATATCGTTAGATAAATTTCGATTTTAAGTCTAAAAACTTCTTCTCGAATAGGTGATAACTAATGATTGAGACAAGTGTTGTTAGTACAAAAATAACAAGTGTCATCCCCATCAAGTAATATTTATCTGGATGCAATACATCGAGCCCAAATTTACATGCAAGGGTCATTGCCACTGCAAACATAATCATGTGATAACAATACATTCCATAGGTATATCTTCCTAAAAAGCTTAGCCATTTAATATTACCGATTTTGTAAAATGAACGTGTTGCAAAATTTTGTTCCGCAATGATAAATGCAAAAAACAGGGAGAATAAAAAGGGCATAAAGGATTTAAAAATCAATTGTCCCGTTTCAATCATACTAATCTTAAAACGAAACAAAAACAAGGTAATTCCTGCAACGTAAACAAATACAATCAACTTTCGCGACCATTGTTGTATTCGGTCAACAACTGATTGTTTTGAGCACAAAACAGCCAAAAGCGAACCCATCAACAAATCGGCCATGCAGGATAAGGTGTGAAATTTTATCAATACATTTTTCCCCCCAGACAAAAACAATCGATAACAGATGGCAAAAAGAATTAAGCCAATTATAACTTTTAGCAAATGTTTTGTTGGAATAAATGCTATTAGAAATGGAGCAATCAAATAGAATTGTTCTTCAACAGAAACCGACCATAAAACACCAATTATCACATTCGTAATTCCGTTGTAGAAAAAGTCAAAATTTCCAAGGAATGAGTAATAATACCAAGCATCTAACTTATCGGTTGTAGTTCTTAATGGAATAGCTTCTCCTTGGACAATCAAAGGAACTACATACAAGCTAAGAATGATGATTAGATAATAAAGAGGAAGTATGCGAAGTACTCTTCGAATGTAAAAATTTTTGATGCTCACTTTCGAAAACTGCTCTTTCTCTTTCAGCAGCAAATAGGTAATCAAA
>JBIIOB010000036.1:0-10307 GCA_044337125.1 Bacteroidia bacterium | reverse complement strand
AATCGTTGTTTTACTAGTTCACATTGTTAGTCTTTTAGGAATAGCCATTTATAAATTCAATAAAAAAGATATTTTGTCATGAAGAATAAGTCTCACATCATCATCTTTTTTGTATTAATAAGCTTTGCAAATAGTTTAGTTGCCCAAACAAAATCTGCCAAACAAATTTTGAATGCTGTTTATTCAAAAATGATGGTAGCGAAAGACTATTCGGTGCAAGCAAACATTAAAGTGGATTTGCCATTTGTGAAGATGCTTCCAATTGATGCAAAAATTTTCTTTAAGCAAAAAGAGAAGTTTAAAGTGGAGTCTAAAAGCATTGCTATTGTTCCTCGTCAAGGTTTTGATCAAATTACAAAAATGCTAAACGATACCTCTGGTTTCGATGCATTGATTTCTGGTGAAGAATTGGTTGCTGGTAGTCAAGCAACTATCATTAACGTTATTCCTCAAAGTGATACAAGTGATTTGATTTTAGGTAAATTGTGGATTGATGTTAAAAAGAATGTTGTTTTAAAATCGCAATTAACTACCAAATCGAATGGAACAATTTTAACCGAATATACCTATGGAAGTCAATTAGCATATGGATTACCTGATATGATGGTGTTTACTGTAGAAGTAAAAAAGTTTAAAATTCCCAAAGGAGTTACTGCCGATATCAACAACACCAAAACAAGTGTTGACGATAAAAAGAAAGACAATAAAAAAGGTAAGATATTTATCAAGCTTACCAACTACCAAATAAATAAGGGGATTCCTGATACGGTATTTAAAAAGTAATTAGAATTAATTTTCTACTTTTGTTACTGTTATGAATTACTATATTATTTACAAGCCCTATAAAATCATTTCACAGTTTACCTCATCGCACAAAAAGAAAAAGTGTTTGGGCGAATTGGGTTTTCCTTTTCCAAAGGATGTTTACCCTGTTGGCCGATTAGATGAAAACAGTGAAGGATTGTTAATTCTGACGAATGATAAAAAATTAAATTTTAAGCTCTTAAACCCAGCATTTGAACACAAGCGAATCTACTTGGTTCAATTGCAAGGAATAATTACTTCAGATGCTTTAAAGCAATTAGAAGCGGGTGTTACAATTGCTTTGGATGCAGGTCCTTATCTTACTCGTCCATGTAAAGTAAAGGTGGTTCCTGCCCCTGAAAAATTACCTCCTCGCGGACATCCAATTAGTGATCGATTGCCAACCTCTTGGATTGAATTGACTTTAACAGAAGGTAAATTTCATCAGGTTCGTAAAATGACTGCAGGTGTTGGTTTTCCATGCTTGCGATTAATTCGTATTGCAATAGAAGGTATTCGACTCGAAACGATGCAACCTGCTGAAGTTCGTGAGCTTAAAAGAGATGCTGTTTACAAAAAGTTAAACATCGAATTATAAATTAATCTTTTCAAGTTGACTGTTTAATCTTTCTATGAGCATTGAAGTAATACGTTTGTTTATTTCTTGTTTGTTGGTAGTATAGAACGTGTATTCTTCTTTTGTAAACATTCCTATGATAATTCCCAAATAGAATAGCTTTGATGTTTGGTTGTTTTTAAAGTGATTGAAAATAAATTCTTTTTTCTTTTCTTCCTTTAGCTCAGCAAATTGAATCCTATTATCAAGAATGTAATTATTGAAAACAGTCAATAGAAGTTCATTTTGAAATTTTAAAATGGGACGTAAACTATTACTTTGAAATACCTCAATTGGAGTAGCCTTATCTGTATTAATTTCAATGGTTGGGCGAATTGAGTTTAAGGCACTTGTTCTATTTTCCATACCAATAATACAATTTTGAACCTGTTTTGTTCAAATGTGTATTATTGTTTAATGAATCTTTCCTGAAATGAGTTTTCCTCATTGGAGATAGAAATAAAGTAAACTCCACTTGCAAATTGGCTAGTGTTTATGTATTGAGCTAAAGTGCTTATTGTTTCATTGTAAACACATTCTCCTAATGTATTGTATATTTTAATAGTAGTATTGCTTGAGATTTTGTTAAATAAAATGGTTAACTCATTTTGCACCGGATTTGGGTAAATACTTTCGATCAAAATTTCGTTTGAAATAAAATTAACAGAAACAATCGAAGAGTAGGAGTAGTTGCCATCAAAATCGGTTTGTTTTAATCGGTAATAGGAAACTCCAGATAACGGAGTGTTATCAAAATCGATGTAATTTAAAATACTGTTAGAGTTGCCTGCAGCATCTATTGTAGCAATTGGAGAAAAATTTTCACCTGTAGCACTTCGTTCGATTGTAAAATAATCATTGTTTATTTCTGTTGCTGTTTGCCAGTTGAGCTCAACCTTTTTGTTTTTTGGTATTGCAGTAAAGCTTAATAATTCAATTGGTAAAGGATTAACTAAGGATACGGAAGCTAATGTAAATGGACTAAATGAAGTAACTGCAGCTGAGGTTGCAATTGTTCCAGCTGTGGTTGTTCCTGTTGTTCCCCCATTTCCATGGTCTTTCCACATAGCTCCATCCCAACGAGCAACCATTAAGTCGGGTAAACTTCCTACACCACAACTTCGTGGTGTATTCCAACTTAAACCTACTGTTACATCTGAGGTGCCATTCGTTCTGTCTATTATCCAATATTCACAAGCACTTATATTTGTTAATGTTGGATCCTTTAATGTTCTATCATAGCTTGGTTGCGGGTCGGTTCCAAAATATTCTGCTGTAAAATGGTCTGTAGTTAATACTGGAGCTGTGATACTTGCAGGAGCATAATTGTTATTTTTTCCAACTGGAAAAGTAAAAGCATCATCCCCAATTTTTCGAACTGGCCCTACTGTATGACTTGTATTACTTGTGTTGGTCGCTGTTGCATTATCTTGAAAAATTAATAAAGCTGATGAAGAAGAATTAACTAAACCTGATGTGAAATTACAGTTGGTTTCAATTTCTATTGGGTTGTTAAGTGTTAATGCTCCAGATGATTTATTTACAACTATATTTCCAAAAATTTCATTGAAAGCATTTGTTGAAATACTTTGAGCTCCAGTTCCAGTAAAATGAACAAATGAATTTGTTTGTTTAAAATCTGATTCTAATCCATTATTGGTATAGTTTCCATTTAAGTAAATAATGCCATAATCTCCTATGTTGGCTAAGTCTAATTGTGCTCCACTGTTCAGTGTTAAATTACCATTTATGGTAACAGAAGTTGTATTGAATTTATTTTTGAATTGTGCATTTTCGGCTCCTGATGAAGTTCCGGTAATTGTAAGGTTATTACAACTAAAGACTCCTGTGTTTAATATTGTTAAACTAAGGTTTGCTGCTGTTGTTGTTTTGTTAATTGTTACATTTCCACTCGCAGTTAATGTTGAACTATTAATTATAGAAAGATTTCTTGTAACAGCGCTGTTTGAGCTTAATGATAAATCATTACAAACTGCTGTCCCCGCTGTTACACCAACAGCACAATCTCGAATTGCAGTTTGATCAATCGTGACATTTGTTGTGCTAATAGGTAATCGCATGCTTTGCCAGTTGGAGCATTCAAACCAGTCGGTACTGGAGGATCCAGTCCAAACACCATCTGCAAAACTTCCACCACCTGGTAAAATAACAATATCCCTTCCTAAATTGGCTCCATTAAAATTCACATAATCTGGTCCAGCATTATAGGCCGCGAGATTTGCGTAACCCGTCCAGTTGGAAGGGTTTCCAATTCTGTCAATCCATTGACGTTGAGTGGTATCAGTTAATGGACCAGTATATTTATTCATATCAGCCTGTGTAGTGGGCCAAACTAAAAAGCAATCAAAATTAACAGGCTTTGCAGAATTTTGAGTACCACCACCTGCTGCATTTGCGCAAATAGGTGTCCATATATTTCCTTTGGTATTAAATCCGTATAAAAAAGATCCAGAGTAGGTACCAGCATCAGAGGTAGCTGTTGAAGCTCCTGGTCCACCTACAACACCACCAGTCATAAAAAATATTTGCTCTCCGACAGCATTTAAATTGAATGAACCTTGTCCTGTTGGTTGAGGTTTTGAGCAAGTCCAATTTGCATCTGGTGCCACAGTAGACGCATTTCCACTGATATCTACGTGAATCGTTACAATTTTTCCTGCCGGTAGGGTAGAAGTATTTCTAACTAATCGAATCCATCCTTCAGCTATTCCCCAACCGTTTGCTGTTCCACATTTTTCAAATGCATTATCCGTTATGTCAATTGTTGTACCAGGAGTAATGTCTACAAAAGAGACAAAACTTATTTCATCTTTACCTGAACCTATTTGTGTATTGAATGCTAATATGGCAATATCTCCAGGTTGCAATGTAGTTGTAGTTGTAATGTCGAATTGGTTACTTGTTGCACCTGTTAAGCCGGTTAATGTTGCACCTAGAGTAAAGTTAGTTCCTGTAACCGTATGTACAATTGAACTGAATGTTGCTATTCCTGCTGTTAATGTTGCTGTTTGTGGTGAACTGGATAAAGTTCCAGTTGAGGTAATTGAAACCGTTCCTGCAAAACCAATATCAACATTTCCACAAACGTCTGTTGCACCTACTGTTACACTTGGCGTCATTGTCCCATTTAAGGATGTTGTAGTAGGCTGTTGCACAAAACTTAATTGTGTTGCAACAATGTCAATTACATTTGTTCCATTCGTAGTGGTTATGGCAGTGAATGCTGCTTTCCCAGACCCCGCAGCCGAAAAAGTAACATTTGCATTTGAAATTTGAAAACCAAAATCATCACCATCATTATTTCCTGCGCCAAGTCCGCATTTTAATGTTAATCTAACAGAGATTGTTTTTTGAGTATTATCAGCAACATTAATTGTTAATCCAGTAAATTGAACTTGATTAGTTGTAACAGTCCCAGAACCGACATTTGTAATTCCATCAAATAAATCGATGGATTGAATTGCGGTGTTCCAAGTTCCGACAGCATCTCCTCCTGATTGAGAAAAGGTAATTGCATTTACAATGGTAGCTAAATTATCTGCATCGGAACTTGCTCCCCCGTCACGAATAGTAAATTGCCATACCTGTGTGCCATCTGTTGATAATAATGTACCACTTGTGTTAATGATTGATGAGATGCTTGCTGCCTCACCATTGGTTGTAATGATATCGGATGCAGCTGAAGCGGTTACGGTTCCATTACAAGTTACATTAATACTACTCGCTCCTCCTCCTGCATTCGTAATAGCTTCACTATTATATAAACCAGCTGGTAATCCTGATTTTAAGCGAACATAAACGGGAGTTGCTGAAAGTGTAGCACTTGCATATGAAATAGATGCGGTAGCTCCGAAAGTTACATTGTCGGATGAAACCTCATAATTTGTTGAACCTGTTATTGTAATAGTTCCGGGTGCTCCAGTTAAATTTATCCCACTTAAATTATACGATTGAGATGTACTAGGACCACTACCCACGAAATAAGTAAATCCTGAAAGTGAGGTTGGTGAAGCTGTTAATGTTGGTGTAGTTATAGAAGCTGAAATATTCACATCATCCATATCACAATTTCCAGTAGCTTTAGTATATGTCCATCTTATATATCGAGTAGTACTTAAAAGATTTATGGTAATGTTTGCACAATCTGTAATTGCTGTAGCGCCTGATGCGGTACCATATGTACCTATTGTAGAGTAGGTTGTTCCATCGGCAGATTCTTCTACTAATAAACTCGATGCTCCACTCATTGATGAGCTTTTTAGTTTAAAGATTAATTGATTAGGGGTCCCTGTAAAAAAAATTCTTCTAGAATCACCATTCGAATCAAAAATTGTCCCATCGCTTCCACTACATGCAAATGTTGATGTACGTTGAGTGCAGCCTGAATTGGTCCAACCCGTTGGTTCTGCACCTCCCCAGGCTGTTCTGGAAACAGCAAGCGATGCTTGACCATAGGCAATTGTAGAGTAGACAAAGAATACGAATAACCAAACAATTTTGAATTGATTGTATTTTTCAAGAGTAGCTTTATTCATTTGTAATGATTTTTAAGTCAAACAATTTAATAAAGTGGTTTCGGAATAATCTTCTATTAGAAGATTTCTTATAGGGTAATCACTTATAGTTATAAAAACGTATAAAGTGGTTTCGGAATAGTTTATTTAAAAATAAATAAACCTCTTGTAGGGTGATCACTTTATGAAAGTAAATAATCAACTTTCATAGTACAAATATATAGCAAAAAAAAGGGAAGTGTGTTAGAAAATAATTAAACAATTATGAACAATTGGGAAACTATTAGTTCTTAATCATTAATCGTATCAAATGGTGCAATAAGCTTGGCTGCACAGGCTTTATTGCCACATGCTCATTGACTGAAATTTTTAAATAAGCATCAATGTCTACAAGGTTTAAAAGCTCAATCTTCTTTTTTTGTTCCTGTTCAATTTGTTTATTAAACTGCTCAATTTCAGGGAAAATATTTTTAGTATTCACCACAATTACATCTGGTTGGAAATTCAAAGCAAGTTGAAATGCATCCTTTAAATCGAAGGCTTTGTTAGTATCGTACCCTTTGCTACTTAAGTACTCCTCAACTGCATTTATTTCGGCTGTATTTTCGTAAACGAGCAATACTTTCTTCTTTTTCAAGAACATTGGTCTTTGTTTAGTTTTATTTTACAAAGTTATATTTGAAATGAAAAAATAAGGTTATGTAGGTATTAACAAATAGTAAATGCCTTTATTTATAATCAGTTCAGACAATCTGCTTTTTTATTTTTAAAAATTGCTTATATAATGTACTTTTGCAATCCAATTAAAAATTATTGAATTATGAATAAAGGACCGATTTCTCAATTTGTTGAAAAACATTATAAGCATTTTAATGCTGCAGCTCTTGTTGATGCTGCAAAAGGATATGAAGCACACCTTACCGAAGGTGGAAAAATGATGATTACTCTTGCTGGAGCAATGAGTACTGCGGAGTTAGGAAAGTCTTTGGCTGAAATGATTCGTCAAGGAAAAGTGGATATCATTTCTTGTACTGGTGCAAACTTGGAAGAAGATATTATGAACCTAGTTGCGCATTCACATTATAAACGTGTTCCAAATTACCGCGATTTATCTCCTCAAGAAGAGTGGGATTTATTAGAAAATCATTACAACCGTGTTACCGACACTTGTATTCCAGAGGAAGAAGCCTTCCGAAGATTGCAAAAACACATTCATAAAATTTGGAAAGATGCTGATGATAAAGGCGAACGTTATTTTCCTCATGAATACATGTATAAAATTTTATTGAGTGGCGAATTGCAACAATATTATGAAATTGATCCAAAAGATTCATGGATGTTGGCGGCTGCAGAGCGTAATTTACCAATGGTAGTTCCAGGTTGGGAAGATTCAACCATGGGAAATATTTTTGCTTCCTATGTAATTAAAAAAGAAATTAAGGCATCAACAATGAAATCGGGAATTGAATACATGGCTTGGTTGGCTGATTGGTATCCAAAAAATTCAGGTGGAAAAGGTGTTGGTTTCTTCCAAATTGGTGGTGGAATCGCAGGTGATTTCCCTATCTGTGTTGTTCCAATGTTATACCAAGATATGGAAATGCAAGACATTCCTTTTTGGAGTTATTTCTGCCAAATTTCAGACTCAACAACCAGCTATGGTTCTTATTCTGGAGCTGTTCCAAACGAAAAAATTACTTGGGGAAAATTAGATATTCATACACCTAAATTCATTGTAGAAAGTGATGCAACAATTGTTGCACCATTAATGTTTGCATGGATTTTAGGCTGGTAATATTTTTAAATTATAATACTTAAAACAAAAAACTCCCGTAACTTTGCGGGAGTTTTTTTATAAATAGAAATTTGAAATTAGACCTCGATATAGTACCAATCAGTAATTGGTTTCCACAATACTCCAAACCATTGCTAATTGCTGGACCATGCAGTGCCGAAAGCGAAGAGCAAATGTTAAGTACTGGAAAATTAATTGTAAAAGATTTTCCTAACGCGATTTTTCGTGCTGGAATTTGGAAGCCACGTACACGCCCTAATACCTTTGAAGGTATTGGTGATATCGGTTTGCAGTGGATGCAGAGAGTAAAGCAAGAAACAGGGATGATGACAGCAACAGAGGTTGCAACTTCTGAGCATGTCGAAAAATGTTTGAAGGCTGGTGTGGATATATTATGGATTGGTGCTCGTACTACCGTTAATCCTTTTTCAGTTCAAGAAATTGCTGATGTTCTTAAAGGGGTTGATATTCCTGTGTTTGTGAAAAATCCAATTTATCCCGATGCGCAACTTTGGGCTGGAGCTTTGGAGCGAATTAATAACGCAGGAATAAAAAAAATTGCAGCAATACATCGTGGTTTTCATTCGTATGATAATGGACCATTTCGAAATTCACCCAAATGGGAACTTGCTATTGATTTAAAAGCAGCTTGTCCTCAATTACCTGTCATTTGCGATCCTTCACATATTGGTGGTAATCCCGAATTGATTCCCTACATTGCTCAAAAGGCAATGGATTTAGATATGGATGGTTTGATGATAGAAACGCATATTAACCCTTCTGTTGCATTAAGTGATGCACAACAACAAATTACGCCTTCACAGTTAAAATGGCTTGTTGGCGGCCTTCAAATCCGTAAATCTGCTATTGAAAACGCTGATTTAAAAACGCAACTAGATGAATTACGTTTGTTGATCCGAAAATTGGATGATGAATTGTTAGAACTACTTGCAAAACGTATGGCTGTTTCTGAAAAAATTGGAGCGTACAAGCGTGAAAATAATATTACGATCCTTCAATTAACACATTGGAAAAATCTATTTGATAAGAGTTTGGATACAGCTAATAAATTGGGTTTGCCAAAAGATTTTATCAAAGGCATGTATCAATTGATACACGATGAATCTATTCGTAGACAAACGGATATTATGAATAAAAAATAGACTATTTAATTTCCTGACAAAGTTCTACTAATACGCCATTAGAAGATTTTGGATGTAAAAAACAAATTAGTTTATTGTCCGCACCTTTCTTTGGTTGTTCATTCAATAAAGTAAATCCTTCATTTTTTAATCGTTCCATTTCAGCATAAATATCTTGTACTTCAAATGCAATGTGATGAATTCCTTCTCCTTTTTTATCAATAAATTTTGCAATTGCACTATCGGGATTCGTTGCTTCTAATAGTTCAATTTTGCTTTCACCAAGCATAAAGAATGAGGTTGAAACCCCTTCGGTCTCTACCTTTTCAAGTTTGTAAGGCGACTTATTAAATAGTTTAGTAAATAAGTCATTCGACTGTTCAATGTTTTTTACGGCAATACCAATGTGTTCAATTTTTAGCATGTCTATTAATCTTTAGTTAGTGCAAAAAAATAATCCCGACTTATGATCGGGATTATTTTTATAATTAAATAGAAGAATTATTTTTTAATAAACTCTCCCATTTTGTTGTCGTAGTTCAAGTAATAAGCACCTTTAGCTAGGTTTGATGCATCTACTGTACTTGCAAAACCTTTTTTAACGATGTTACCAAATTGATCATAGATTTCGAACATTGTTTCTACAGGAGTTGTTCCTGAGAAGAAACCGATTTCTTTAGAAACTTTTGCAGGAGAGAATGTCACTTCTGCAGCTGTTGATTGGAAGTCAACTGTTTTTGATAATTTAGGTTGTCCAGTGTAATCAACTTGTTTTACACGGAATTGATTTTTTCCTGAATGAGGGGAAACTTTAAATGAATAATTGTTTTCAGCAGCAGTACCATTTCCTTCAACTTCACCAACTTTTACCCATTTATTCCAACGGAACTGTTCAATTGTAAATGCTAATTTCCCAGTTTCTCCTTTTGTTGTCCATTTAAACGTTAAATCTTTATCAACATTCATAGAAACAACTTCAAAAGTACTTTTTGGTTTTAATACCTCAGGGTTTAACACCTTAGGTTTGCAATCATCTTTATGTGTAATCTTTACCTCAACTTTATCTCCAACTTTTAATTGTAAGTTTCTAAAATCAATTTCAAATGCACTTGATGCAATCTCATCAGTAGTAACATTTCCGTTTACACGTACCTCTTGTACACAAAAACCAACTCCTGAGCCAGCAAATGGATTTTGTATATATAGGTTTTTTCCTTGGTAGTTTCCTTCCAACACAATTACTCCGGTAGAAAAACCTGAGGTTGAAACAAACAAACTAATAATAGCAAAAAATATCTTTTTCATTTTCATTTTTATGTTAAAAACAAGAACTTATTGCGGGTTACTTATTTTCGTACGCAATATTATAATGTTATTTATCAATTTCAAAATAAAATCGCCTTTTTTTTTTAATT
>JBIIOB010000371.1:0-3128 GCA_044337125.1 Bacteroidia bacterium | reverse complement strand
AGCATAAAAAAATCCCCTTTCGAATTGAAAGGGGATTTTTATTGAAAACTATTTTCAATAATAGTTACTTAACAATCATCATACGTTTGGTTTCAGCAAAAACAACTTTGTTATTTTGCTTCATTTCTATTTTATAGAAGTAGCTTCCATCAGCATATTTTTCTAAATCAGCCAATTCAATTGAATGCTTTCCAATTGACATCTCTTGGTTTAAAATTGATTTTACTTTACGACCAGTAACGTCAAACAACTCAATTGTAACCACTGCATCTTGTGCTAAGGTAAAATCAATTTGTGTTTTTCCGCTCGTTGGATTCGGATAATTTTGACCAATTACATTTTCAAATGCCTCAGCAGCATCTATACCCAAAGTGCTAGGACAAATTCGGAAAATAGCACCAGAAGTAGTATATCCTCCTTTCAAAGCATAAATACAACCATTGCTTCCTTGTTTAATATCTGTTAATCCTCCGGTAGTGATATCTGCAAAAGTTACTTTGCTTGTAACTATATCATACGCAGGTGCATTTCCTAAAGTAAGGTCGTATATTCTACCATAATCATTATCTACTACTAATATATGATTATCGAATTCAGGCATTACCGTTCCAGAATAATACACACAACCAGCTACTGCAGGCAAAGGTGTACCCCATGTAGTTAAGGGAGCTGTAAAAGCAGGATTAGTACAAGGTGTTGTGGTGGCACCGCCAGTAGTTACAGTAAAGTTACCTTCACATGATGACCAACCATAATTTGCTCCTTTGTGAATAATATTAAACTCATCCCAGCCGTTCCATCCATTTTCAGAAACATACAGACTATCTGTAACAGGACTAAAACACATTCCAAAATTATTACGGTGACCATACGACCAAATACGATCATCGTTTCCTGTTAACGGATTACCATCATCATAAAACGGGTTATCCGTTGGAATAGTTCCATCTGTATTAATCCTTATAATTTTCCCATATGGATTAGTCAATTTATTAGCATAATTCAATGTTGCATTTCCTTGATTGTATGCGATATCTCCTATTTCTATGTATAGTTTAGTGGGTTCTCCCGGATTAATTTGAATAATTCCACCAAAGTGGTTTCCTGAATAGATATCTGAAGTTGCATATTGGTGATCAAAAATCAAGGTAGGATTCGAACCAACATTCGCATTTTCTGTTAAACGAACAACTCGTATTCTAAAATCAGTTTGTGCTGA
This sequence comes from Bacteroidia bacterium, assembly GCA_044337125.1. Taxonomy (GTDB): domain Bacteria; phylum Bacteroidota; class Bacteroidia; order 2-12-FULL-35-15; family 2-12-FULL-35-15; genus 2-12-FULL-35-15. The sequence goes on along the minus strand of JBIIOB010000371.1, from coordinate 1,909 downwards.
ATTACGATAATTGTAATATGCATACACATAATGATTGTTTGCAAAATCAGGATCAACTGTTATACCTAACAATCCTCTTTCAAAGTCAGAATCAACCAAACTCGTCAAATCATAAAAATTACCCAATGCTGCTCCACTTGCACTAAATATCTTAATGAATGCATTTGCTGCAGGAAAAGAATTATCTCCTTTTTGAGTAATTACATAACGCCCATCTGGTAACCAATCAAATGCAACCGGATAACGTAGATTACTGATGATGGTCGTTTGTGTATAATTAGTTGGTAATGTTTGTGCTTCTATTGTAGAAACCAAACCTAAAGTAATAGAAAACGATAGTAATATTTTTTTCATAGTTAATTGGGGGTTAGAGAAGAACAAATATAATAATTTCGAATAATCCATGTGCTTTAATTTACAATAAGTTTTATCTTTGAGGCAATGAACAAAGTATACATATTATTGGGTGGAAATAAAGGTGAAAGACTTTTAAATATAGAAAAAGCGGGGGAATTAATTCAGAAATTTGCAGGTCCGATTTCTAATAAATCCAAAATTTATGTCACTGCAGCCTGGGGAAATGAAAATCAACCCGATTTTTTTAATCAGGTAGTTTGTATTTCAACAAAATTATCGGCAATTGAATTATTAAATTGTTTATTATCAATTGAGAATCAACTTGGGAGGATTAGAGGAATAGAAAAATGGCAAGAAAGGACAATAGACATTGATATTTTGTTCTTTAATAATGAAATCATAAACCTGCCTAATTTAACAATTCCACATCCATTTCTTCATGAACGAAAATTTACCTTGATTCCATTTTCAGAAATTGCTCCTGATTTTATCCATCCTATTTTTCAAAAAACAATTTCTACATTAAATATTGATTGCAAGGATCAATTAAAGGTGAATGAATTAAAACAATAGTGAAATATGAATAGTGAATCACCTTATAACTTTATTGCTATTGAAGGAAATATTGGAGCAGGAAAAACCTCCTTTGCAACAAAATATGCAGAAGAAGTTGGAGCTCGACTCATTTTAGAGCAATTTGCAGAGAATCCTTTTTTACCAAAATTTTATGAGGAGCCCGAAAAACACGCTTTCCCATTGGAATTATCGTTTTTAGCAGAACGTTACCATCAGTTAAAAAATGAATTTAGTCAACAAAACTTATTTCAACCAAAACTAGTATCAGATTATTATTTTTTGAAATGCCTAATTTTTGCAAAAGCCAACCTTAAGGGCGATGAATTTGATCTTTACACTAAATTATTTCATATAATCAACGATTCCCTTCCAAAACCCGACCTATTTGTTTTTTTATACCATCGAATTGACCGATTGCAAGAAAACATCAAAAAAAGAGGAAGAATCTATGAACAGAAAATATCAGATGAGTATCTATTAAAGATTCAAACCACCTATTTTGACTTTATTAAACAATTAACAAACCAGCGAATTGTAATTGTGGATGTTAACCGACTCGATTTTGTGAATATAGAAAGTGATTTCAAACTACTTAAATCCTCATTAAATGAACCTTATCAGGTAGGGATTACACGTATTTCGCTATAATTGGCAATTATTTGTAAAATCGAGGCTTAAAAACTTTCATAATATCAAAAAATAGTTATTTTTGCACCTTAGTAAGTATAAGTAATAAAACGTAAATTAAGATCTAACAAACAAAACAATGAAAAAGCAATCTTTACAAACATTAGGTTTGGCCTTTGTTGCAGTTGTAGGCTTTACAGCATGTAACGGACTAGGTAAATTGGTGAAAAATGCCGATAAAATTACCTACAAAGTAACCCCAGACCCAATTGAAATGCATGGCGACAGTATCGCTACAGTTACTATTTCAGGTACTTATCCTGCAAAATTATTCCCTAAAAAAGCAACA
>JBIIOB010000372.1:0-3128 GCA_044337125.1 Bacteroidia bacterium | reverse complement strand
AGCAGGTAAGCGTTATGAATTAGGGAATCCATTTTTTGTATTGGCTACTCAAAATCCAATTGAACAGGAAGGTACTTACCCTTTACCTGAAGCTCAATTAGATCGATTCATGTTTAATGTTTGGTTGGATTATCCAAAATATGAGGATGAACTTTTAGTTGTAAAAAATACCACATCCAATAAAAAGGTTGAATTAAAAAAGATATTAAGTTCCGAAGAAATTATATATTTCCAAGAACTTGTGCGTAGAATCCCGGTTACTGATAATGTTTTAGAATATGCAGTTAAATTAGCTGCTAAAACTCGACCAAATACCGAACATGCTGCTCCTGTTTCCAATAGTTATCTTTCATGGGGAGCAGGACCGCGTGCATCCCAATTTCTTGTTATAGGAGCAAAATGCCATGCATTAATTAATGGAAAATATTCTCCAGATATTGAAGATGTAAAGGCTGTTGCAGCTGCTATTCTCAGACATCGTATTGTTCGAAATTATAAAGCTGAATCAGAAGGAATGAGTATTGATAAAATTATTGCTGAATTAGTAAAATAAATGATTTCCCATAATAAGTATACCATTTCATTAGTAGAACCTCATATTGTTCGAATACATATACATGAGGATGCAGAAATAGAATTAAATGATGCTAAATTAATGCGTGAAAACGCATTGTCATTGGTGAATGGAGAGAAATTCACAATTCTTTTTGATGCAAACCACCGAGGTACAATTACACCTGAAGCACGTGCTCAATTTGCTTGTAAAGAATATACGGATGTTAGGGTAGGGGCTGCAATTCTAACTAACTCCTTAGCGAATAAAATTATTGGCAATTTCTTTATCAAGTTTAATAAACCTGCATCTCCAACACGCATTTTTTCGAATGAGCCATCAGCAATAGAATGGCTTCGAGACAGAGTGAAGCAAAGTATCTAATTTGCTTGTTATATAGAGAATAAAATGTTATGTAGTATTTTATAACTTTGTTTTATTAACTACTCCTTTATGAAAATTGTTAAAACTCCTGGTGCTACAATCCATTATCGAAAAGATGGTATTTTACATATTCATTATGACGATGATTATTTAACACTTGAGGATAGCCAACGAATTTTTGCATTTACACGTGAACATGCTCCTTGGGATATAGCACCGCTTTATCTAACAGGAGGTTCGTTTAGTAATCAGGATACAGCTTCTAAGAAATTTAATGGTAGTGACGAAGTAATGAAACATTGCTCTGCAGTTGCTTTTTTATCCCCAACACCTGGGCAAAAAATACTAGCTAACTTTTTTATAAAGATTATTAAACCGACTTCACCTACGCGATTTTTTTCGACAGAAGAAGAAGCAATTGAATGGCTAAAAAGTTTTCCTACTATACCTAAGTAATACAATCGTATGCTTACTTAAATGTTATCCGAGCAAATAGGTAGTAAATAAAAATAGCTGGGATAACAGCCAAAATAAAAATTGCAATAAGTTGTGGTTTCCATTTTGGCTTTGGATTTTTAGTATAAAGGTATCCCAGCCAAACTAAAAAAGGAAGAGAGTAGGTGAAATATCCAATCACAAAAACCATCTCCAGACCTTCATGCATCACTTTTTCTCCTTGTTTTAACAGCGCTTCTATTTGTTGTCCCATTTTCATTTCGCAATACAGGCAGAATGGCACAACCAATAGTATGATTACAAAAAATAGCGCACTAATTTTCTTTTGCATTTATGGGTTATAAAAAACGCCCTACTGTTTTGTAGGGCGTTTTGAGTATAATCTTTAATTATTACATGTGAATTACTTCACCATAAGCAGCTGCAGCAGCTTCCATAATAGCTTCACTCATGGTAGGGTGAGGATGAACTGTTTTAATCAGTTCATGGCCTGTTGTTTCTAATTTACGAATAGCAACAATCTCAGCAATCATTTCGGTAACATTTGCACCAATCATATGTGCACCTAATAATTCACCATATTTTGCATCAAAAATCAATTTTACAAAACCATCTTTTGCTCCAGCAGCACTAGCTTTACCACTTGCTGAGAAAGGGAATTTTCCGATTTTTAATTCATAACCAGCTTCTTTTGCTTTTGCTTCAGTCATTCCAACTGATGCAATTTCTGGTTGACAATAAGTACAACCCGGAATGTTGTTATAATCCAATGCTTCTGGATGGTGACCCGCAATTTTCTCAACGCAAATAATTCCTTCTGCAGATGCAACATGCGCTAAAGCTTGTCCACCAACACAGTCACCAATAGCAAAGTAACCCGGGATATTTGTTTGATAATATGCATTGGTTAAAATTTTACCTTTATCTGTTGCAATTCCAGTTTCTTCTAAACCAATATTCTCGATGTTTGCTTGTATACCAACTGCCGATAAAACAACCTCAGCATCAATTATTTTTTCACCTGCTTTGGTTTTGATTTTTACTTTGCAATCAGCACCTTTTGTATCCACACTTTCAACACTTGATTCAACCATTACATCAATTCCAATTTTCTTGAAAGAGCGTTCTAATTGTTTCGAAACTTCAGTATCCTCAACTGGAACAATGTTTGGCATAAATTCTACCAAAGTTACCTTTGTACCCATTGTTGCATAGAAATAAGCAAACTCACTTCCAATTGCACCAGAACCAACAACTACCATTGATTTTGGTAATTTTGGTAAAGTTAATGCCTCTCTGTATCCAATAATCTTTTTACCGTCTTGTGGTAAATTTGGTAATTGACGAGAACGAGCCCCTGTTGCAATAATAATATTTTTTGCTTCAACGGTACTTACTTTCCCATCAGCTGCTGTAACTTCAATCTTTTTACCTGGTTTTACTTTCCCTGATCCATTAATGATATCAATTTTATTCTTTTTCATTAAGAATTGAACTCCTTTACTCATTCCATCTGCCACATCGCGGCTGCGCTTAACAACTGCACCAAAATCAGCTTCACCACCTTTTACTGTGATTCCATAATCAGAAGCATGATTTAAATATTCAAAAACTTGTGCGCTTTTTAATAACGCTTTTGTAGGAATACATCCCCAATTAAGGCAAATTCCACCCAAGTTTTCACGCTCAATTACTGCTGTTTTTAAACCCAATTGGGATGCTCTGATCGCAGCTA
>JBIIOB010000035.1:0-10326 GCA_044337125.1 Bacteroidia bacterium | reverse complement strand
TACAATTAGCTGTGGTTCTTGTCATATTCCTTCTCGTGCATTTGCAGATACAGTAGCATTGAGCAAAGGAGTAGGAGGGAAGTTAGGGTCACGCAACACACCATCCGCAATGAACTTGGCAAGTCATGATATCTTTTTTCACGATGGAAGGGCAGAATCGCTGGAACTGCAAGCTGCTGGACCAATTGAGAATCCTGTTGAAATGAATTTGCCAGTAACGGAAGCTGTAAAGAAATTAAATGCGAATAAAAATTATGTTGCATTTTTTAAAAAACTTTACAAAGAATCACCAACCAAAGAAAATCTTCTGGATGCATTGGCTACTTTTGAACGTACACTCGAAACAAGCAATACACCCTTTGATAAATACATGAATGGCGATACAACAGCCGTAAGTGAATCAGCAAAACGTGGTCAAAAAATTTTCAACATAAAAGGTAAATGTTTTGATTGTCATTTTGGTCCCGACTTTACACGCGATGATTTTAAAAGCATTGGTTTGTACAATGGAAAAGAGTTAAATGATGTAGGTCGGTTTGGTGTAACAAAAGATAGTGCAGATATTGGAAAATTTAAAGTACCTGGTTTGCGCAATATTGCTGTTACAGGTCCATACATGCACAATGGAATGTTTAAGACATTGACAGAAGTAATTGATTATTACAATGAACCACAAAAATTTGTGAAAGGAAGTATTAATATGGATACCCTAATGTTGACTCCGATTAATTTAACAACGCAAGACAAAGCTGATTTGTTGGAGTTTCTGAAAACCTTAACGGATGAGCAATTCAAAGCTGTGGCAAGAAAAGATTAATTCCTTGTGAATAACTTCTGTTGATTAACAATTATTAACACTTGCTTTTTTTGAAAAAATGCACATATTTGCAAATCCAAAAAATTAAAATGGATTCTGATAATAGTGATAATTGTAAATTAATTGATGAAAAAGACCTTTTCAATATTCATCCTTTTTACGCTTTTTCGTATTGCGCTTGCTGCAATCACGGACACTAATTTTATTACTACAACTCAAGCTCAAGTTGACGAAACCGATACTGTACTTGATTTATCCTTAGAAGATGAAGAAGTAGAAGGCGAAATGGATGCTGTTAGCGATTCATTAGTAGCATTTCCATCATCAGATTTATATTACAACTGGGATACAGCACATATACATGTTCCCAAATTTGATATTGCTACATTAAAAGATGATGAGAAAGAATTACTCTTATTTAGTGAGGGTAGTTGTGGTTATTATCATCCGTTTAATGGTAAAGTAACAAGCAGTTTTGGTCCGAGACGAAAACGATACCACTATGGAATCGACATTGACCTAGAAACAGGTGATGGCGTTTCTGCAGCATTTGATGGTAAAGTTAGAATTGCCAAATTGAGTAAGAGCTATGGTAATGTAATTGTTATTCGCCATTCAAATGGTTTAGAAACCTATTATGCACATCTTTCTAAAATATCAGTGGAGGTAGGTAAAGATGTATTAGCTGGTGACATTATTGGATTGGGCGGAAATACAGGTCGTTCAAGAGGAAGTCATTTGCATTTTGAAGTACGTTATTTGGGGCAACCAATTGATCCAAGTGAAATTATTTCCTTCGATAATCAGCAATTACTTTCTGATACCTATTGTTTAAGTAAAAAAACATTTGATTATGTTTCTGCCGCAAAAAAAGCTGCCGCAAAAAACATTGCCTCTTCTAAAAATAAAAAAGGTACGAAAGTCCATGTTGTAAAAAAGGGAGATACACTATCTGCAGTTGCCCGTAGATATGGAACTACTACAAAAGTTCTTTGTAAAAAGAACGGTATCAAATCTACAAGTGTATTACGCTTAGGTCAAAAAATTAAAATTTAATCTTTTCGATTTTATTGTTTTACAACTGTTCGTTTAGTGGATTGTTTGTTCGAAAAAATAGTTACAATATAAACTCCATTCTGAAAATTAGTTAAATCGATGGTCGTGCTTTTTGTATTCGATTGAATCGATTTTACAAGCTTCCCAGTTAAATCGTGCACTTCAATTTTATCGATTTTTGCTTGGTCAATTGTTTCAATCGTATAAATTCCAGTTGAAGGATTTGGAAAAATATTAAAATTATTATTGCTGCTTTCAATAAGTGAAATACTTGTTGTTGTAGCTGTTGGTGCATGCATACGAACAAACCATACATCCAAGGAGCCATCACGTGTATTTCCCCATGCAGCACTTAATGTGTCGTTTTCGATGGCAATCGACATAAAATCATTTCCATCCTGTGCCAATATATTATTGTAAGCTACCAATGAATCCGAAATTTTAAAATTGTTAGAGAAGTTAGTGGAGTCTTTATCTCTATAGCTTGCATAAAATTCTGAAGCGGCTAAAAACCCACCTCCTGAAGCATTTCTTCTGTCGCGCCATGATACAATAATATCGCCATCACTATCAAAATCCGCCCACAGCATATCCTGCATTTTACCGTTGGCGATTCCATCGTCATTTATTCGAACGGGTGTTGTCCATGTTGTTCCTTCATTAAATGTTTCAATCATCATAATATCAATATCACCTAAGGAATTTTGAGGGAAAAAGAAAGCGAGGTGATTGCTATTTGTTGGGTCTGTAATTAATTGGTAGGCTAATTTTGCACTATCATTATTTGCCAAATTATTACTTGCATAGACATTTTTATACGTCATTGAAATTCCGACATTACTGCTTGAAGCCATAATGAATTGTGGTAAAATGTTTTGTGAAGGCACATAGCTTGGATACATCGAATGAAATTTGTTGCTTGCAGATACTGCGTTTGGAGCAAATGGGGCAGGGATTAATCCGCCTACCAAAAAGCCTGTACTATCAACATAACGCCATGGTTGCCATGTAGCTCCACCATTGGTAGATGTTACCAAATAAGGACGATTAGGTGCTGTCACCCACGATGGTGGTTTGGTGGTTATGTATAGATTGTTCCCATTACTACTTACCGCAATAAATGGTCGGTCAATTGGCAACTCTGTTCCATCGGCATATACATCAATAGCTTTGATGGGAGTACTCCAAGTTAATCCTCCATTAATGGATTTTGAAACAAATACACCTCCTGAATCTGGACTTTCTCTATGGTCGATATAACTTAAATATAAATTTCCGCTGGCATCAAATGCCATGGATGGGTCGGCCGATTTATAAGATGAATTAATATGCGGCATGTTAACAGCAGTACTCCAAGATAATCCACCATTGAATGAACTTTTAACACGGATTGTTAGTGACGAACCATTTCCAAAAATATAACCTTGCCAAGCTACAACAATGTTTTGTGGATTTGTTGGATTAATGGCTAAAAAAGGTTCACCATCGAATACATTCCCATTCGATAAATTAATATTCTGTGAAAATGCAGTTATGATTATAAAAAATAGAAAAAGGGTAGTAGTGATTTTTTTCATCTTTGAGTAGTTTTTATAAACTAAAATTAATCATTTTCTTTTAAATCAATTTAAAACAAAAAATCCCGCTGGGAGGCGGGACTTTCTGTACTAAAATAAACCTAAAATTAATCAATCACCAACTTCTCTGTTGTTCTACCATTATCATTTACCATTTCAATTGAATAGATGCCTTTACTCAAGCCTTCAATATTCATATCAATAGTGTTATTGCCATTAGTTAAGCTAACTTGTTTTGTTGCAACTATTCTTCCAAACAAATCATATACATTTAAATTTAATGTTTGATTTTTAGATGTTGTAAAGAAAATTTTGAAGCTACCAGTATTAGGGTTTGGAGCAATTAAAAATTGATCATTGCTTTTTTCATTATTGAAAATACCAACAGTACTGCAAGGTACATTTGGGTTGGTGATTTTTGTCATTGTACTAAAATCGATGTAACAAACATATTGTACACTATCAATAAATGGATTACGATTTCCTTGCAATGAATCAACATAGTCGTTACGAGCAATTTCGAAATTGTCAGGAGGATCTTGGTAATGCCACGCTTTTAAAACATTTTGATCTTGAGGATAATTAACGGTTGAATTAATTGTTAATGGCAACGACCAGCTTCCACCATATGTTGCATTTGTGTTCGGAGAGCCACTATAAGCTACACCAGTATAACAAATGGTTTGATATAACATACAACGTGCTGCATCTCCTTTGTCTGAATCTCTTGGTTCGAAAACAGTTTTACCATTTGCATCAGGTCCAAGTTTACAACCTAAATATGTATAGGTTGGTGTACCAACAACTTCACCCAATGGATAATTACTGCGAATTGCATTAACATCATTTTGATTTGCCTGAACAATCATATGGTAATCACTGTACTCTGGTCTGTTTTGAAAGTTTGCATCGTTAACTGTTGGCATCCAGCTTTGTGGGAAGGTATGCTCACGTGCAAAATTATTCGATGTCCAGTCAAATGGTTCGGTGTATAGTTCATTCTGACCACTGTATGAACAGGTAATTACACGTTGATTGTTTACTGTATCTCTAGCTAAAAAGTTGGTTACCATATACGGACCAAAGTTGCTGTAGAATTGAGTGGTATGAGGATTGATTTTATTATGTAAGTCTGTTACAAAAGTTGAGTTAGCAGTTGAAACAGATGAGTAATAGTTTGCAGGTTGCATTGAACCATCACTTGTAACATTTCCTGTAAGTGGCGTTGTTGTTAAATAGTTTCTGTATACCCCAGAACCATTGTAGGTGAAAACTGCAAAATGATAAGTAGTATTTGCTACAATGTTACTTGGGAAAAAGCCAGTTGAGTTACCCGAAACAACAACTTGTGAACTTCCTATATTATCTCCTCTTTGGTAAACTGTTCCATCAACAGGTACATCAGTTACTGCCGCACCTGTTCTACGCAATACAATGTATCCGGATGGTGATCCTGAAGCAGCGGTGTAATTTGCTGTTAAATGATATGATTTAACATTTGTGAAAGATAAATTAGTAGCTTGAGCAGTTGGCTCAGTTGCTAATGTTCCTCCAATACCGTCTAAGTTTATGATGTAAGGATTTGCATTTGCATCATTGTTCGTGATGGTTAAAACAGCAGCACGCGTTCCTGAAACCGATGGTGTAAAGTTAATTATGAATGGTGTATTGCTTGTTGCATTTACGGAAAAAGGTACCGTTGTTGCAACAGAATAATCAGCTGCAGCAGGACCAGTAATTGTTGCCGCAGTAACATTTAATGTTGCTAAACCTAAATTAAACACAGTAAAAGTAACAGGGCTTAATGTACTCACAGGTGAAGCAAATGAATATGTTCCACCATTTACAATTGTTGTTGTTCCTTGTTTGATACTGATTTCTTGCGCAGCTGAAACCCCTGCAGCAATAGTTACATTGTCGATACCAACATTTCCTGAAACTTTATTTTGGTAGAAAAAACGAATGTATCTACTCGCGCTATTCGGAACATCAGTTGTGGTGGTATATGTAGCTGAAAGTGATGTGAATGTGTGAAGTGCTGTCCATGTAGTTCCATTTGTAGATTCTTGAACGACAAATGTTCCACCTGAAAAACTGTTTCCGATAATGTCATAGGTTAAGTTTCCTGGGGTGGAAGCAAAATTGATAATCAATGCATCATTGGTCGCATCAATTTTATAAGCTGGTGCAGGATTCCCTGAACCTGTATAATAGGGTACAGGCACTGTAGCAGAGTTCACATTGTTTTCCGACCATCCAGTAGGAAGGGTTGTTGTAGCAAAATTCCATGTTGTTGGAAGTACTGCTTGTCCAAATGCTACTGCAGAAAAAACAGTTGCAAAAAGGAGTGAGTAGATTTTTTTCATTGGGTTGTTTTTAGTTTAATTGTTTAAAAGCCTATTCTTAATGATACATTCATTCTTCTGCCCATTCCCATAAAAATGGTAGCGGAGCTTGCATTAAATTTTGTTCCATTTTGTGCATCCGATAAATACACTGTATTCAATAAATTGTTTACACCTGCTGTCAATGCAAATTTTAATTTCCAGTAGCTAAAGTCATAACCTGCATACAAGTCCAATAACCCATAGTTAGGCATTTTCCATGATTCACGGTCTTTATTTGTTCCAACTAAAACTGTTGGGTCCATGTTTGAATAGTTTTTTGCAAAATAGGTATAGCGTGGTTTAATATATAAACGTTTGATGGGTTCGTAACGAACACTTCCTGCAAATTGAAGTTGTGCTGCATCTCCTACATGTACATTTTTTGCACTAAAATCAACTGTTGCAACAATGTCTCCATTTTCATTCGTGATATTGGCATTTGAACCTGATGTTGTTTTCCAATCTCCAATTGATGCAAGACCTTCCACTTCTAAATTCTTAAGAAGTTTATAAATGAAATCGATTTCAATTCCTTTGTGCAATGCATTTAGTCCATTGATATTATAGTAATAGGTTCCATCTGGAGTAATTACTTGTGGAAGAGATGCAGGAGGTTTGTTGTTCCAAATAGTGTAATATAAATTTACATTGGCTGCATATTTTTGATTGTGTAATCCATAACCACCTTCTATTGCATAAACAGTTTGATTTTTTGCATCTAATACTTCTTTATTGTTGTTATCGAAAACTACATTCATGCGAGGTGCTAGGCTTAAGTAACCTAAATTCACAAATACATTGTGATGATCATTGATGTTGTAGTTGGCACCACCTTTTAATGTGTAACCTAAAAACCATTTTTGTTTTGTTGTAGCAAACCGTGCTTCGCTTGATTGGTTCGTATATTTTGTTGCACCCACAATGTATTTCTGATTTACTCCAGTTCCTACAAATGTAGTATCGCCATTATAGCTAACAGCTGTACTTGAACTTGCAGTTAAGTATGTTGTTCCGTTGTAAAAAAAGGAATCTCCATTACCAACTACTTGTTCGAATGTTTCACCATCAATTACTAAATCTTTTTTCTTGTAATAGTCAATGCGTTTATATCCCGTTTCAGAAACAGAAGCTGTAAAAAAGGTTGTCCATTTTTCTTTTTTGTATTCCACCTGTCCAAATAAACCACCCCACATTACTTTTGCATCATTGTAATAGCTTATTTTATCACCAACACGTCTAACTGCATTTTGAAAATTCGGATCCCCTAAGTATGTTCCATTTACTTGATTTTTGTCGGATGAATTATCAATTGCATAATCTGCACCCATTAAATCATAAACACTTTGATAGTGTGTTCCTTTGTAGTAGCGAGCATCAACACCAAATAATGTTGAGATGTTTTTATTGACTTTTAGATTCCATGATGATAAAGCACCATACCATAAATGGTCATTATTACTTGCTCTCAAATAGTTGGTTGCTGGGTGTTCAGTTGCACTGTAGTATAAAGATGGTGTTGAATTGATATTTCCATCATAAACAGATTGAACATTTAATTGTCCAGTAGTTGCATCTTTGCCAACAGCATTTTTTAAACCTGTTCCGCCACCTTTACCCAAAGATAAATATGCAATTGTTGAAACAGATAAGCGTTCATTTGGCGTCCAAAAATGCGAAAGATTAAATTGTGGTTTGTGATAATAATTTACACGGTCATTAAATTGGTTTTGATTTCCAATAGGAGGAAAGGGATTTCCCATGTAATTTACATCATAGCTTGTTTCACCCCAGTTGGGATTGTAGGTTAAACCACGTTCAACCTGATTATATGCAGTTAATATTGAATCAGAATTGATTCCCAATGCATCTGATAATTTTTTATTATAAACTGCAACTGGTAATCGATCGTAGCGTTGACCGTGCTTTTGAGGCGCACCATTTGCACTTATGCTAAATAAATGTTTTTCGTAACGTTTTTGAACCTTGACAAAGTAGGACCAAGCATCGGTGAATGTTGCATCTGCCCAGTTGCTTCCCCATTTTCTTGACCCTGCTAAAGTAATTCCCCAACCTTTTTTTAATGTACCAGAGTTGTATCCAAAGGAGGTTTTGTATAATCCATAATTATTTACTTCTTGTTTGATATTTACACTTTGCTTTTGATCAATTCCTTTTGTAAGAATATTGATTGTTCCACCAACAGATGCAATTGCTAATTTTGATGCTCCCAACCCTCGTTGAACTTGCATTGTACGTGTTATATCACCCAAACCATCCCAATTGCTCCAGTATACTTGACCGTTTTCCATATCATTCACTGGAACACCGTCAACCATCACTGCAACATTGCGTTGGTCAAAGCCTCTAATTGTAATACGTGCATCGCCACTTCCTCCTCCTTGTTCAGTAGCGTATGCACCAGGAGTGCTGTTAAGCACCATTGGTAAATCACGTGTACCTAATTCTTCTTGTATTTGTTTTACTGTAATGTTTGAGAATGCAATTGGTGTTTCGCGTGTTTTCGCCACATCAGCAATAACTTCAATTTCATCCAACATCTTTGTTTTTAAACTAATGTTTAAAACAACTGGTTTGTTACCAACTTTTATTTTTTGTTTTTGTGTTTCATAGCCAACAAATGAAATACTCACATTATAAATTCCTGAATCTGCTTTTATCGAAAACTCTCCATTTATATCCGTTACAGCGCCTTTTCCTTCTGCAATTAATACGGTTGCTCCAATAATGGTTTCACCTGTAGCTTCGTCTTTTATTGTTCCTTTAATCTCTGATTGAGCGAAAGTAGCAATGGAACTAATAAATAATAGGAGTGTAAAAATGTGTTTCATAGATCGTGTAATAATAAAATAGTCCTAAGTTGTTGGACTTAGGACTATTTCAGGTACTAATTATTGTATGGAGAGTTTTACAACAGTGATTTTGTTATTGTTAAAGAATGCCTTTACAAAATATACGCCTGAAGGCAATCCCTTTGTTTCAATTTTTAATGCTTTGTCATTGTTGATTCCATTTTCAGAAATTACATTTTGTCCCATTACGTTGTATACTTCAACTGATCTAATTGATTCTGTAGAAGACACTGTGAAGAAATTTGTGTTTGATGGATTTGGAAAAACTTTTACTGCAACAGAGTTGTCAATATCATTAATTGATGAAGTTCCAATTGGGCAAGAACAAGTATGTGTTCCCAATCCAGAGTATGTGTTTTCAGGTAATGAATCCCACTGAGTTGTAACTATAAATTGTGGAGATGGATTAGCAGTTACACCTTGTTGGATAGTAGACTTACGAACCAATGTATGGTTTATTGTCCACCAAGTGCCTGCAGTTCCATCATAAGGAAATGCATCACTCCAAGCAACACCAGAAACCATTGCTGGATCTCCCATCATTCCAAAAATATCTACATAGTTCCAAGTTGTTCCACCATTTGTTGTTTTTTGCAAGGAAACAGCATCGTTACCATTAAAGTACATAGCATAGCTAATATTATAATCAGGGCATAGGAATACGTCTGCTCTGTTTTCTAATGCAGTGTCGATTGCGCATTCTTGACCAGGGCAAGGTTGTGCATCATCACGTTTGTCAATTACAATAACATATGCTTGTCCAGACTGGATGGTTGGGTTGCCTAAGTTTATCATTGCTTGTGAATTTGCTTCACCAGCAGCAGCTCCTGTACCATTATTGTAACGTACCAAACGGTAGTTATTGTTTAATGAAATTGCATTTGGACTTGCATTATAGATTTCTAATGCTTTGTTGTTTCCAGAACCTTCAACGTATTCTGAAATAATTAAATCTGTACATTGTGCATTCACTGCAATAGCCGATGCGAATGTAAAAACTGATAGTAATAGTTTTTTCATGTTATTTTTATTAAAAGGTTACAATTTGTTATCGAAGTGGTTTCGGATTAATCTTCTTGTAGATAGGAAGATTTCTTGTAGGGTTATCACTTCTGTAATAGACGATACAAATGTATTGCTTTTTTTAATATTGCAAAGCGTACTTATTAATAGTAATTAACAGATAATGAAACGGTAACAATAATTTAATTTGACTAATTTTTGATGATTTTTTAACGATTTTGGGTTGAATTTTAATCAAAAAACAATTTTTTTGTTAAAAATAGGCCCGAATTTGAGCACCTCCAGTATGGATGGTTTTGCTCCCCTCAGACTGACGTCCATCATAGGTTAAACTCAATTGAAGGTTGTTGGAAAGATTTCGCTGGTAACTCAATCCCCAAGTAATATTTTTCCCAATTTTTAAAGCATCAAGCATTTCAAAAGCCAAGGAGGTATTTTGTGTTCCATTAAACTGAATTTGAATGAAATTAACTTTCGCATTTAAACTTCCTTTATTCAATACATTGTATTTTATTTCGGCACCATAATCTTGCAAATTTGCTTGTTGGCCACCTAGTTCATTTTTATTCTTTTTTTCAGTATACCTAAAAGATAGG
>JBIIOB010000370.1:0-3136 GCA_044337125.1 Bacteroidia bacterium | reverse complement strand
CAGTCACAGTCGTTGTAAATCCAAATCCTACAACACCAACAGTAAGCGCTAGTGGACCATTAACATTCTGTTCGGGTGACAATGTAACACTTACATCTTCGAGTGCTACAGGTAATGTATGGAGCGATGGTTCAACTACACAAAGTATTACCGTGAATGCTGCTGGAACTTATTCTGTTACTGTGGGATCTTCTGGTTGTTCAAGTACATCAGCAATTACAACTGTAACAATTAACTCCAATCCATCTGCTACTGCAAATGGAAATGCGACTCCAATTTGTAGCGGTGGAACACTTTCTTTTACAAGTGCTGGAGGAAATAGCTACGCTTGGTCTGGACCAAATAATTATTCAAGTAGCTCACAAAATCCAACAATAACAAATGCAACAACAATTGCAAATGGAACTTATACTGTTACAGTAACAGATTTGAATGGATGCAGTTCAACTGCAACAACAACAGTATCAATTAATCCATTACCGACAATAAATATAGTAGGTGGAAATAGTATTTGTTTAGGACAAAGTATAACATTAAGTGCAACCGGAGCAAGCAATTATAGCTGGAATACAGGTGCTACAACAAATTCGATAACAGTTAATCCTACAGTTGGAACTAGTTATACAGTAACTGGAACAGATGCAAATGGATGCGTTAATACACAAACTCAAACTGTTTCTGTAAACAACGCACCAATTGCAAATGCAGGAAATGATATCATTATTTGCTCAGGTAATGGAACAATTTTAACTGCATCTGGAGGAACAAGTTACTTATGGAATACAGGAGAAACTACGGCATCCATTTCTGTGAATCCAACAAACATTACAACCTATTATGTAACCGTTTCAAATGGTACATGTTCTTCAATCGACTCAGTAATAGTTAATGTAAATAATAGTCCGATTGCATCTGTTAGTCCCGACATTACAATTGTTCAAGGAACAAGTACAACATTAACAGCAACAGGTGGTGGCAGCTACAGCTGGAGCAATGGAGAAACAGGAAATGCTATTACAGTAAATCCCGAACAAACAACAGATTATTGTGTGACCGTAACAAATGGAACTTGTTCTGATACAGCATGTGTAAGAGTTTCAGTTGATGTAGAATGTGGAGAATTATTCATACCAAATGCATTCTCTCCAAATGGTGATGGTGCAAATGACGCATTCAGAATTAAAGTAAATACAATGTGTGTAACCAACGTGCAATTATTTATTTACAACAGATGGGGCGAAAAAGTATTTGAAGCAACTACAGCAGATGGAGCTTGCAATAGTGGCTGGGATGGTACACACAAAGGCAAAGCGCTTGACAATGCAGTATTTGTATATTATTTAAATATAACACTTAGCAATTCAACAGAAGAAATAAAAGAAAAAGGAAATGTAAGTTTAATCCGATAAAAAATAACAATGAATAAATTAAATATTATAGTTCTAACGTTATTTATTATACCAGTTAGCACAGGCCTATTCGCACAAGATGTACACTTCTCCCAGTTCAGAGAAACACCTACACTTCTAAATCCAGCAATGACCGCATTGGACAGAGATGTTCGTATAATATTAAATTACAAAGATCAATGGAGAAGCGTTGCATCACCATACAAAACATTTGCTTTTTCAGGTGAAATGGCCATTGGAAAAAAGAAAAACAAAAATAGTTATTTAGGTATTGGGGTGAATGTATTCTCGGATAAATCGGGAGACTCTCAAATGGGTTTAACAGTCGGATCTTTAAACCTATCTGCAATAGTAAAAACTGGTGAGAATAGTAAACTCGGAATTGGATTAATGGGTGGTTTTGGGCAGCGATCAGTAAATTATAACCAATTACGTTGGGAGAATCAGTATCAAAACGGAAATTTTGAATCTACAAATCCTACATTAGAACCAAACGGATCAACAAACTACACATTACCAGATGCAGCAGCTGGAATAGCATGGACATATGGGAAAGGAGAAAAATACATTTCAGCAAACAATGGTATTCAAGCTACAATAGGAGTTGGAGCGCATCATTTTGGATTCCAAAAATATTCATTCTATAAAAACACTGCAGAAAAATTATTTACAAAATTTGTCGCTCATGCAAACCTTGCCATTGGTATTCCAAACTCTAGTTTTATCATTGCACCTGGCTTAATGTATACATTACAAGGCCCTTCAAAAGAAATCCTGGTAGGTAGCATGTTTAAATATGTAATGTCGGAAAGCTCAAAATACACTGGAAACAAAAAAGGTTCATCAATCGGAATTGGTATAGATTACAGATTAGGAGATGCAGCAATAGCGACTCTTCTATATGAATTTTCTAGTTTCGCAATAGGCGTAAGCTATGATGTAAATGTTTCAAAACTAAAAACGGTTAGTTCAGCTAGAGGAGGTTTTGAAATTGCATTACGATTTGTTGCACCAAATCCATTTAATACAAATGCCAATAAAGCTAGAATTTAAATAAAATAGCCTCTGAAAATTCAGAGGCTATTTTATTTTTATCAAAATTATTATTTGCTAATCACAATTCGTTTTACGCCTTGTTGTTTACCTGAAATTACTTTTACAAAGTAAATTCCTTCCACAACATTGGTTAAATCAATTTCTTGTTTACCAACATTCAATTGTTTTTCAAAAACTAGTTGTCCCAATGTATTAGTAATTTCAACTTTTGAAGCATTTATCAAATTCATTGTAAATAGTCCAGTTGATGGATTAGGATAAACAGCAAAATCGTTTTCGCTAATTGAATTAATAGAAGTAACAGTTACTGTTTCGCATGTTGATGTATTCACGCAATTACCAACTGTAATTTCTACAGCATAGCTTCCACTCACTGTTGCTGTATAGTTTTGATTCGTTTCACCAGCAATTGCTTGATTTGAATTATTACAATCCAACCATTGGTATGTTGCACCTGTTTGGTTTGCTGTTAATACTGGAGAAGCATTTGTTACAGTTACATCTATTGTTGGATCCACTGTCAAATTTGTAGTTACAGTGCTATCACAGCCATTTGCTGCAGTTAATACATCTGTAAATACACCTGTTGTGTTATGTGTTGTAGTTCCTACTGTTACTGAACCACCTGCACAAACTGTCATTGTTTGTGAACCAACAATTGCGGGAGATAC